>CAZQYO010000495.1:0-1503 GCA_964597415.1 uncultured Chitinophaga sp. | reverse complement strand
CATTTTGCCCTTAGCCACCGCTCGATCTCATTGCTGCTCCAAAGTGGTTCTTGCTCTTAAAAGCGATGTCTCCACAACATCATAGAGCAACACCTCCAATCCCGCTGTTGCAAATACTTGGGCAATACCCGAACCCATTGCCCCGGCACCGGCAATCACTACTGTATTTATCTTCGTTCTCATCCGCATATTTTTTCCGTCAAAGCTAAAAATCCCACTGTTTCTGCTCTTCACAAAATAAATACTTTTACCGCCTCAATTTTTAGCATGATAAAGTTTAAAGAGTTTGTGCTGCCCAACGGGCTAAAGGTGATTGTACATGAAGATCATACCACCGCCATGGCGGCTGTTAATGTGCTTTATAAAGTTGGCTCGCGCGATGAGAATCCTCAACAAACCGGTTTTGCGCACTTGTTTGAGCACTTTATGTTTGAAGGATCGTCAAACATTCCTCAGTTCGATTCGCCATTGCAAAATGCCGGAGGCGAAAGCAATGCGTTCACCTCAAACGATGTGACTAACTACTATGACATACTACCGGCTGCAAATTTGGAAACGGCTTTTTGGTTAGAAAGCGATAGAATGTTGAGCTTGGCTTTTGAGAAAGAAAGTTTAGAAACGCAGAAGAGTGTAGTGATGGAGGAATTCAAAGAGCATTACATCAATCAACCCTATGGAGATGTATGGCATAAATTAAGTGCTCTGGCTTATAAAGTGCATCCCTACCAATGGCCGGTGATTGGTATGAATTTGTCACATATAGAACAAGTAGAATTGCCTTTGGCCAGAGAGTTTTTCTTTAAGTATTACCGTCCGGGGAATGCGGTATTAGTAGTAGCGGGAGATGTAAAAGTAGAGCAGGTAAAAAAGCTGGCCGAAAAATGGTTTGGAGAAATTTCGGCAGGCGAACCACTTACCCGGCATATACTCACAGAACCGGAACAGACAGAACTGCGAAGGATGGAAGTAACAGCCGATGTGCCGGTAAATGCCTTATATGTGGCTTATAAAATGTGTGCAAGAATGCACCCTGATTACCATGCAGCTGATTTGTTGCGCGATATTTTAAGCAACGGAGAGTCGTCCCGACTGTATAACAAATTGGTAAAAGAGCAGAAACTATTCAGCAACATTGTTGCCTATATTACCGAAACGATTGATGATGGCTTGTTTATGATTGAAGGCAAACTGAACAAAGGAGTAAGCATGGAAAGTGCCGAGAAAGCCATAGAAGAAATAGTGCTGCAAATGGCTGCACAAACGATAGACGAGCAGGAACTGGAGAAAGTACATAACAAGATGGAATCTTACCTTGCATTTAGCGAAACCAACATCCTGAACCGCGCTATGAACTTGGCTTATTATGAAATGCTGGGCAATCCGAATGAAGCGAATCTTGAAATAGAAAAATACAACTCAGTAACAGCAGAAAAAATTCGCGAAGTGGCGGGCAAGATTTTCGTAAAAGAGCGTTCGCCCATCCAGGAAGGAGACTTGATGATG
>CAZQYO010000494.1:0-1510 GCA_964597415.1 uncultured Chitinophaga sp. | reverse complement strand
GAAGACGGCACTGTTTCACAAGCCGCTCAGGTATTTATCGGAGAAGATCGCTTTAAGGCTCGCAAGTTGGCGTTTGAAAAACTACAGGCGGACGGATTGATTTTAAAAACAGAAACTATACTGAATAAAGTGGGCAGAAGTGAACGCACCAATGCCGTAGTAGAGCCTCGCCTATCCATGCAGTGGTTTGTGGACATGAAGAAATTCTTTGAAAAGAACCCTCAGGTGTTGCAGGATGTAATGAAGGATGAGATTAGGTTCTTTCCTTCCAATCTGAAAAATACCTACAAGCATTGGATAGATAATGTGCGCGATTGGTGTATCAGCCGGCAGTTGTGGTGGGGGCAGCGCATTCCCGCTTGGTACGATGAGCAGGGAAACTTAGTTGCCATTGCAAAAACCGAAGCGGAAGCCATAGAACAATACAAGGCAGAAAATCCCGCCATTTCGGTGCCGCACCTGAAGCAAGACGAAGATGTGGTAGATACTTGGTTTTCGTCATGGCTTTGGCCCATCAGCGTGTTTGATGGATTTAAAGATCCGAATAACAAAGAGATTAACTATTACTATCCTACGAATGACTTGGTGACTGCTCCGGAAATCATGTTCTTTTGGGTGATGCGTATGATTATGGCCGGGTACGAATGGAGAGGAGAGAAGCCTTTTCAAAATGTTTATTTCACAGGGATAGTTCGCGATAAGTTGCGTAGAAAAATGAGCAAGAGTTTAGGCAATTCTCCCGATCCCTTAGAGTTAATTGCCCAATATGGAGCCGATGGAGTAAGAATGGGAATGTTGCTTTGTTCGCCAGCAGGAAACGATATTCTGTTTGATGAAAAACTTTGCGAGCAAGGGCGCAATTTCAGTAATAAACTGTGGAACGCTTTGCGCTTGGTAAAGGGATGGGAAATCAGAAAAGGTATCAACACAGAAAATAAAGTAGCCATTGAATGGATTGAGAACAAACTGAATAAAGTAATAGAAGAGGTAACTGATTCTTATAAAAATTACCGACTCAGCGAGGTGCTGATGACTCTCTATAAATTAATTTGGGATGATTTCTGCTCTTGGTATCTGGAGTTGATTAAGCCTGACTATCTACAACCGATTGACCGCTACACTTACGAAAAGACCATTCATATCTTTGATTCATTGGTGCGATTGCTTCATCCCTTTATGCCATTTATCACCGAAGAAATATGGCACGAATTGAATCCGTCTAATGAAGGAGATAGTATCTGTATAGCCGCTTATCCTCAAGCCGGAGAAGTAAATAAGCAGTTGATTGATGAAGCGGCACTTGCCTTTCAAATTATCACCAACATTCGTGAAATACGCGCCAAGGCAGGAAAGAAGAATCAGGAAACCGTAGAAGTGTTTTTTTCAGGCAAGAGTGATATTTCCTTTCAAGCATTTGAAGAGAAAATAATTAAGCTGTCGCGTTTAAGTCAGTTAAGGCGAACTGAGACGGAAGAAGCAAATGCCAAAACTTTCATTGCCGGAGGGTACC
>CAZQYO010000493.1:0-1514 GCA_964597415.1 uncultured Chitinophaga sp. | reverse complement strand
AATCACATCAAAATCGTTGAACATTTGAAGCGATAGCGAATTCAATACTTTTTTTAAGAAGCGGGTATTCTTGTACACAGAAATAATCAAGTTAACTTTCGGCATATTACATCGCTGCGAGTAATAACTCGATATTCTTATAGGGCAGTTTGAATACTTTTCCGAGAATTTCACTGGTTAATGTACCTCGATACATATAAACTCCACCACGAAAACCTCTATCTTTTTTGATAAGCTCTTTGCATCCTCCATAATTACCCATTTCCATGAGAATAGGTGAAAAAATATTCGAAAGGGCAAAAGAGGCTGTTTGTGCTACCCTTGAAGTCACGTTTGGAACGCAATAATGCACTACGCCATGTTTGATAAAGGTGGGGTTATTGTGATTGGTTACCTCAGAGGTTTCAAAACAGCCCCCTTGGTCGATACTGATATCGATAATCACTGCACCGTGCTTCATGTTCTGCACCATATCTTCGGAAACCACACACGGAGTTCTGCCCAAAGGAGCACGAATAGCTCCGATGACAATGTCCGCACGCATCAACGCTTTTGCCAATATTTTAGGTTGAAGAATAGAGGTGTAAACTCGTGAGCCAATATTGTTTTGCAAACGGCGCAATTTAGAGAGTGAGTTGTCAAATACTTTTACCGAAGCACCTAAACCCAAGGCGGAACGTGCAGCAAATTCAGCTACAGTGCCAGCTCCTAAAATAACCACTTCTGTAGGGCGAACACCTGCTATTCCGCCCAACATTAAGCCTTTTCCATTGTTGTAGTTAGAAAGTAACTCACCGGCAATTAAAATACTTGTATTCCCAGCAATTTCTCCCATAGAACGAACAACAGGATAGATTCCCTGCTCGTCCTGAATGTAATCCCAAGCAACAGCCGTAATTTTTTTCTCCATTAACTTGGCAAGTGTTTTTTTGGGTTGAACGGAAATTTGCAAGGCAGAAATCAAGGTCTGGTTACCGGGCATGAGTTCTAGTTCTGACTCAGAAGGTGGGGCAATTTTTAAAATAACATCACACGAAAAAATTGCTTTTTTGTCTGTGGTTATTTCCGCACCAGCTTCGCTGTATTCGTTATCTGTGAATCGTGCGTTTAGCCCCGCATTGCTTTCAATTTTAACGCTATGACCGTTTGCAACTAACAACGCGACAGCTTCAGGAGCAATAGCTACTCGATTTTCCTGAAACGAAATTTCTTTGGGTATTCCGATGTGCAAGCTACCTTTTTTTCGCGCAATTTCTAAGGTTTCTTCCTTAGGTGAAAGAGAGCCTTCTTTCATCAATTGTTTGAGGGTTTCGGGATCTGTTATCATACGCTCATCGAAATTATACGTTGCTGACTGGTTTCATCTTGTTGTAATGTTACCCATACGTGATTTGGAGGTAAAAGGTTACGTATTACCTCTGGCCATTCAATTAAAGCGATACGATTAGTGTACAAAATTTCTTCTATGCCCAAATCGAGTGCTTCTTCAACGTTTTGAATACGATACAAATCCA
>CAZQYO010000492.1:0-1531 GCA_964597415.1 uncultured Chitinophaga sp. | reverse complement strand
GGTAAAGAATGACGGCTTGCTGAAATTAGGAATGTATGCTGAAGTGAAATTTTAAACAGTGGGCGCAGTCGTACTTAACCATATTACCAAGACTTATAACGATGGCAATATCGTGGCCATTGATGATTTTTCACTTGATGTGGAGAAAGGTGAATTGTTTGGATTAATCGGCCCTGATGGAGCCGGCAAAACCAGCATTTTTAGAATTCTCACTACGCTATTGCTTCCCAACAAAGGCACTGCCACGGTAGTAGGATACGATGTAGTGAAAGACTACGATGCCATTCGCGGCTGTGTGGGTTATATGCCAGGTCGCTTTTCGCTTTATCAGGACTTAACCGTAGCGGAGAACCTGAATTTCTTTGCCACTGTTTTTGGCTCCACTATCGAACAAAACTATTACCTGATTAAGGATATTTACGAACAGATAGAACCGTTTAAAAACAGAAGAGCAGGCAAGCTCTCGGGCGGCATGAAACAAAAACTCGCTTTGTGTTGTGCCCTCATTCACCAACCTAAAGTGCTGTTTCTGGATGAACCCACTACAGGGGTAGATGCTGTGTCGCGCAAAGAGTTTTGGGAAATGCTCAAACGTTTGAAATCGCAAGGCATTACCATTTTGGTCTCGACCCCCTACATGGATGAGGCGACTTTGTGCGATCGAATTGCATTGATGCAAGCCGGTAAAATCCTTTCATTAGATATATTCAAAAATATTGTGAAAGCATATCCTGTAAATCTGTACGCACTTAAAGACCAAAACAATTATAAACTGCAGCAGCGTATTCTCGCTAATGAACTTACTGAAAGTTGCTACCCTTTTGGAGAAACCTTGCATGTTACATTAAAAGAAGAAACCGATCACTCACTTTTGGATTTGTTGAAGTCATTAAAAGAGCAGGGGCACGAACAGGTTGAGCACCAAAAAATTACTCCGGGCATTGAAGATTGCTTTATAAGGTTAATGAAAGAATAGAATGAGAGAGCCTGTTATTAAAGTAGATAAATTGACTAAGTGCTTTGGCGACTTTATAGCCGTTAACGAAATTAGTTTTGAAACCTATCCGGGAGAGATTTTTGGCTTTTTGGGCGCAAACGGAGCAGGTAAAACTACTGCCATGCGAATGCTCTGCGGGCTTTCTATCCCCACTTCCGGTAGTGCTATGGTGGCCGGTTATGATGTGTACACTCATCGCGATGACATTAAGCGAAACATCGGTTATATGAGCCAAAAGTTTTCCTTGTATGAGGATCTCACCGTACTTGAAAACATTGAATTTTATGCGGGTATTTACGGCCTCACTGATAAGGAAATTAAAGACCGATCGGAGGAATTGATTCAAAAACTGGAGCTGCAGAAAGAGGCCAAACATTTGGTGGCAGCGCTACCTTTAGGTTGGAAACAAAAATTGGCTTTTTCAGTAGCGCTTATTCACCGGCCTAAAGTGGTTTTTCTGGATGAGCCGACCAGTGGTGTGGACCCCGTTACCCGCAGACAATTTTGGAATATGATTTACGAAGCCTCTGCTAA
>CAZQYO010000491.1:0-1544 GCA_964597415.1 uncultured Chitinophaga sp. | reverse complement strand
TGATATTTTTTCTATGGGATAATCAGGCTTTTTGATTTCACCGAATAGGCACTGAAATAGCCCAGGGCATCCGGTGTAAATACCGATTCCGGGTTTGCAGGGGCAGCCGGTTGTCCAAAGTTGTTTTTGTTTTGATTGAACTCAAAGAAGTAAGTGTACAAGTGTGAAGCAATACTGTAGAGCTTTACCTCTAAAGTATCTCCTGTTTCAAATTCATCTTGCGGGATGTTGAAATTTCTAATTTTTCCATCCCATAGGTTATCGCTATGCACGTGAAATCCTGTGCTGGGCACGCTATCCAAAATAGAAACCACTTGATAATAATTGGCAACCCCTGCCGGGTCGTGAATTTGAATATCCCCTTTCAGTTTGGTTTCTCCCTTAAAATTTGTTTCCTCCGATATTATTATACTGTCAATATCTACCGGTGGCGGCATCAGGCAATACGATTCGTAAGTGGTTCCCTCGGCTTCTACTTGCAGATGATACGTTCTGCCGATAGTTCCCTGAATAGTATGGGTTCTATATAAGCCGGGCACTACTTCGGTCAGCGTATCGCGGTTTCCCGCATCGTCACTGATTAACACAGTAGCCTGGGCAATGCCTGTAAAATTATTATCCTCATTATACAGCTTAGACTTGCTCACTAACACATAATAAGGACCGGGCTGATCGTTGATGTTTCCCTCAATTACCATTTGCGGAGTTGAGCTTTTCAGATTCAGATCAATTTTTTCGGTACAGGCAGTGGTTAAAAAAACTACGCCTATAACCATAGTTGAAATCCGGAAGATGTTTCGTGTTTTCATTTAGCCTTTTTTTTCATTTTCGGAACAGTGAATTTGAAATTGTACGAAATGGATGGCACTATGCGGAAGAGGTAACTCTTCTCTGCATAAGTAGTGCCATCATCGTCTGCTTTAAAGTCAATGGTGTAAGCGTTTTTTTGAGCATAAACATTATACACGCTTACATTCAAATCATGTTCCCAGTTCTTGTGCTTTTTCAGAATAAAGGTGGCACCAATATCCAAGCGGTGATAGTTGGGGAAACGATCCTGATTGCGACCTCCGTAATAAGGCACCATCTGCCCATCCACTATATATTTCCCACTGGGAAACGTAGCGGCAATGCCCGTATAATACACCCAAGAGGCAGATACATTGATGCGCGGAGTGATGTCGTACATTAGCACAATACTCAAATCATGCGTACGGTCATAGCGCGAATTATACCAGTTTCCATTATTCACTGTAGGGAATTTGCGTTCTGAGTGAGAGTAGGTATAGCTAATCCAACCGGTAAACTTTCCGGTAGCTTTCTTGAAGAAAAACTCAGCCCCGTAAGTGCGCCCCAGCCCAAATAGTAATTGGTCTTCCACCGTTTCATTTGCCCGAAGCACTGCTCCGTTTTTATAATCAATCTGATTTTGCAGCCATTTAAAATATCCCTCTACAGATACTTGAAACATATTGTTATGGAAGTTGGCAAAGTATCCGGCACTCACCTGATCGGCAATTTCGGGCTTCACGTTATTAGTGGTC
>CAZQYO010000490.1:0-1548 GCA_964597415.1 uncultured Chitinophaga sp. | reverse complement strand
ATAGTTGTTGTTATTTTGCCTTTGTAGTGAACAGCAAATCCTTGCAAACTATCTGCGAAAGCGATTGACTTAACTTGCGAAGTAGGGTTTCCTGTAGAATATACATTACACAGCAGCGCATAATCAGAAGTGATGAAAAAATCTTCCATGCTCTCATTTATTTCACTGCCCGCCCCCATCACCAACGTATTCTTGTCAAGAATAACTACCGTACTCACATCTCTGCCGTGCGGAGCATGCGCCTGGTACCATTGCTGGCCAAACACTTGGGAAGTAGCGAACAATAGAAACACCCATGTAATAATTGACCCCTTTTTCATATTAACTGTATTGAAATCACAAAAAGCACTTGCGGCAGCAAATCTAATAAACACAAAGGCACCCGGATAGTTCCATCCGGATGCCTTTGTGTTTATTAGAACCGATTTATTTCAAAATCACGAATCGCTTCGCTACTGTATTTGTACCGGTTTGAACTTTCATACATTGAAATCTTCGTTTACGTCTCCTGACTGCACTTCTTTAGCAGTAGAAAATACGACTGCTCCATAGAGATTAAGGATGGTGTAATTTACCACTGCCGTAGTTGGGTTGTAGAAAGTGATATGAATGTTCTGTTGCGTAGGGTTAGGGAATAAGCGGAAGAGTGAAATGCCTTCTACTTCTTTTACTCCCACATGCACAGTGTCACATAAATTTGTATCCACAGCCGTATTAGAGAAGGTGAGATTCGTAGGGCTTACTTCGTTTACCACGAAAGAATCTACTGCAAAATCAACAATAACAGGACCAAGCGTAGAGGCAGTTTGAGTTACTACCGTAACAGTGGTATCGTATGAATGACAGCCTAAGCCGATATTATCATCCGGTCCTACATAATAGATATCATTATCTCCACCGCCATTAAACGAATTAGAATATCCCACCAGTACCACATTATCAGATATTTCAATATTCATCAAAATATCGCTTCCTGTGCTACCTACAACTTTGGCCATTCCTACGTTTCCACTTGAATCTAACACCATGACTAACCCATTCTCCGCACCGGGATAAGAGGTGCTAAGGGCGGTAATCACAATTTGACCATCGGGAGTCGCTTCGGCTCCGGTTACAGATTCAGTGCCGTCACCACCATAAGTTTTAAACCAATCTAAAGTTGGAGGCCCCCCGGCAACATTATATTTTGCCACAAAAACATCTTGGCCTCCGCCTACATTGAAGGAGCGGGTATTCCCCACCATATAAACTGCATCATCCCCTGAAATTATTCTTCTGATATCATCATCCCCTGTTCCGCCTACTTCAAAAGAGGCTTGCAACGAGCCGGTGGTATCAATGATACCAAACAGTCCGTCATTCAGTCCGATATTATTAATCCCTGTATAGCCGGCAAAAACCCATCCGTCTTCTCCTATACTCATTACATCATATCCCACTTCACTGCCAAATTCTGAACCAAAAGATTTTGACCATTTAATATTTCCGTCAGTGTCAAGGTTAATTAAGGTTATGTCGGTACGCACACTATGTATAGAACCTTTTGTT
>CAZQYO010000489.1:0-1562 GCA_964597415.1 uncultured Chitinophaga sp. | reverse complement strand
CTGACGATAAGGCCGGCGTTGCGGTAATAATGGATATGGTGAATTTTTTTGCGACTCATTCTGAAGTTAAACACGGAGATATTAGAATATTATTTACTCCGGATGAAGAAATTGGCAGGGGAGTGGATAAAGCGGATTTGAAAAAATTAGGTGCCGATTTTGGCTATACATTAGACGGAGGTGAAAGGGGGCAGTTTGAAGATGAGACTTTTTCCGCAGATAGTTTAGAGATCACTTTTCATGGAGTAAGTGCGCATCCGGGATATGCCAAAGGAAAAATGAAGAATGCGATTAAAGTGACTGCAGCATTTTTGGAATCGCTACCTGCGGGAGAACTTGCTCCGGAGGTGACGGAAGGAAGAGATGGTTTTGTTCATCCGGTTCGTATCTGTGGTATTGCCGAGGCGGTAAGCGTACAGTTTATACTGCGGGATTTTAATACGGCAAAACTTCCGGAATACGCATCGTTGCTTCAGCAAAAGGCAAAAGACGCTATTCGTGATTTTGAAGGGGTTACTGTTTCAATGGAAACTAAAGTGCAATACCGGAATATGAAGGAGGTTTTAAATCAGCATCCGAAGGTAAGCGAATATGCCATCGAAGCTATCCACCGGGCCGGTATTTCGCCTGTATTGGGAAGTGCACGCGGAGGAACCGACGGATCTCGTTTATCCTTTATGGGTTTGCCTTGCCCAAATTTATTTACCGGCGAAATGGCCTACCATGGAAAACACGAATATGTGAGCGTACAGGATATGCAAAAAAGTGTGGAAACTACCGTGCATTTGGCAATGATTTGGGAGGAAAACGGATAAAACGATTTTGATCATTCCAAGTGTTTCCATCAGTTATCCATTCTTGTTCTACTTTCCTATAATTTATATTATGTTAAATAGAAAAACTAACCTTAATACTTCTTTCTTCGAGAAGAAACCCGGATCAGCCACTTTTTTTCGTCTGACTCCTCCTGTCTTTTAATATGGTTGCATAGTTTATTTTGCGATCAACATACGAAAACCCACGTAAAATGAAGAAAGATTATTTAAGCTGGTACCGAGGGAAAAACTGTTGGTTCGGGTATCAGCATATGCAGGATTAGTGTTGTTGCGTTTTTCGTGGCTGTAGTTCATGTACAACAGATTATTAAAACCGGTTTCCAGGTGTAATTTTTGGGTAGCTGCGTAAGAGATGCCGGGATAGAGACTTACTACCGCGGTGAAACTATTTATTTTTATCTGGTCGCTGCTATTTGTGTTTCTCTGACGTTGTTCTCCAAATGATGCGTTCAGGCTGTTTTGTAAGAAGATATAGAAACCACTTTTTCCCAGATTTTTATAATGCCGCGCAAAAACTCCCCCGCCAAAATTATTTCCCTTTTGTGATGTTTGGTTAGAATAGGTATAGTTGGAAAAGCCCCCATTTAGAGATGCACCTGCAACAAAATTGTCTTTTAGGGCTACGCCGGCCACCGGAGAAATGCCGAAATTAGTTTGTTTGGAAACGCTTTCGTCATTACTATTTTTGGAATTTGAAATTCCTAATGTCATATCGCCTCCAAGAAA
>CAZQYO010000488.1:0-1587 GCA_964597415.1 uncultured Chitinophaga sp. | reverse complement strand
AAAAGCTAATGCCCACCAAAAACTATTTACTTGGAAACCACTTCCCAAAATCCATTCTGCAGTGAGAATAATAAAGGCATTAATCACCAACAAAAAAAGTCCGAGCGAAAAAATAGTAGCCGGTATAGTGAGGAAAATAAGAATGGGTTTCAGCGACACATTTAAAATGGCTAACAAAGCAGCCAACAAAACGGCATAACCAAAACTTGCTAAATGTACCCCTGGTAAAATATAAGCGGTGAGCACTACCGCGATAGCATTTAAAAAAAGTTTGAGAATAAAGTTCATAATGAAATAACGAATGAACCGCAAAAATAGTTTTTTGTGTTAGTGTACTCCGGACACTTCAACCAGCTCAACATTCTTTAACTCCATTTCTATCCCTCTTCGCTTTGCATTCAAGCAATACCCGCTTATCATTTCCAATACGTCATGGTCTATATGTTTGGTAAAGGAACCATCAATCACCACTTTCGAGTAGTCGGGCACTTTCTCCAAAACTTCTTTCATTTTCGATTTATCGAGAAAGGTCACGTTGGTATGCAGCTTTACGGTAAAGGTGGTGATGCCGAGGTGAGTTTCTTTCTTTACATCATAATCAGCGATATAGTTATTGCGCACAATAAAAAAGATGGCCAACAACAAACCTATGCTTACTCCAATTAGTAAGTCAGTCAAAAGAATTACAAGAATGGTAATAATAAAAGGCAAAAACTGATTCCATCCGAGACGAAAAGTATGCGAATACAATTTTGGTTTTGTCAGTTTATAGCCGGTTACAATCAGTATAGAAGCCAGCGCACATAAAGGGATTTTATTGATAATAAAGGGAATTCCCAAGACCGCTATCAGCATAAAAACTCCATGCGTAAAAGAAGACCAGCGCGTGCGTGCCCCGGCTTCCACATTTGCAGAGCCTCGTACAATAACCCCCGTCATGGGCAAGCCGCCCAGAAAACCGCAAAGCAAGTTGCCCGTGCCCTGTGCCAACAGTTCACGATTTGCCGAAGTAGTTCGGTGCTGCGGGTCAATGTTGTCTATAGCTTCTATGCAAAGCAATGTCTCTAAAGAAGCCAGCATGGCGAAAACGAATACATACTTGACTATTGTGAAATCACTTTTGAGGATAGAGAAATCAGGGAGTTGAAACGAGCCGAAAATGTGATCCGGTAGTTTCACCATTTCTTTGGCATTTAGTGCTAAAGCGGGTACGTAGCTTTGGAAAATAATGGTAAGTGAAATACTGGTCGCCACCACAAACAACGGCACGGGGATAAAGCGCAATTTGTCGAACATGGGTTTTTCCCAAAATGTATATGCCCCCAGCGATAAGGTGGTAATCAGCAAAGCACCGACAGAAAGCTGAGAGTAAAACTCTCGGATATTAGAGAACAAGTGAGTGTCCGTAATCAGATTGATAAATTCCTTTGACCAAAAATCGGGCTGTTGGTAGCCTAATGCCACCGGCAACTGCTTGGAGATAAGAATGATGCCGATGGCCGCCATCATCCCTTTGATAACTGCCGAAGGGAAATACCCCGCAATATTTCCCAGCCGCAGCAAGCCCATCAATATCTGTAGCAGACC
>CAZQYO010000487.1:0-1593 GCA_964597415.1 uncultured Chitinophaga sp. | reverse complement strand
TAAAAAACCAGCTCAATCAGCGAGCGATTGCCAAAGAATGTTCTAAATGGGTGAAAGAAAAAGTAATATTCAAGTCAAATAAACATCCTAATCTGCATCTTAACGGGATGATTCATTTACAGAATAGTGAAGACGAGGCATTTGCTTATTCAAATCTAAGCAGTTTTACAACTGCCGATCTTAGGGTTACTCACAAAAAGGGGTTTCCTACTCTTATTCAAAAATCAGAATTTCCTAATAGTCAGGCTTATTTGGAATGGTTCAACCAGGTATGGGAGAATGACGAAGACCTAAAAACAGTAACAGAAAAGGTTCAGGCCTATTTTGAGAGTGCCTTTAAGGAAAACAGTCCAGAGTTTATCTACTTCATCACACTCTACAATATATTCAATGATTTCCTTCAGGATATTTCATTAGACAATATACCTAATGATCAAATCGGTTTTAAGGATTCAGTTGTTTGGGGTAAACTATATAATTTTCAACAAGATGCTGTTGTTGGAGCCATCAATAAATTAGAAAAGTACAAAGGATGTATTCTTGCTGATAGTGTCGGCTTAGGAAAAACATTCACCGCCCTGGGTATTATCAAATACTATGAGATGCGTAACAAAGATGTGTTGGTTCTTTGTCCCAAGAAGTTGGAAGCAAACTGGAATACTTATCGACATAATGACAAGAACAATATATTAGCCGCTGATCGTTTTCGGTATGACGTATTGTTTCATACTGATCTATCGCGGGACCGTGGTATAAGCAATGGCAGGAGCCTTGAGAATGTAAATTGGGGCAACTACGGACTCGTTGTTATTGATGAATCTCATAATTTTCGGAATAACAATCCTTATTCCGATAGAGAAAACAGATATCAGAAGCTTTTGCGAAAAGTTATCAAAGAAGGGATTGAAACGAAAGTATTGATGCTTTCGGCTACTCCTGTAAATAATCGATTCAATGATCTCAAAAATCAATTAGCTCTCGCTTATGAGGGTGATCCAGAGCTGATCGACAGCAAACTTGAAACAAAAAGCGGTATTGAACAGATATTTAGAAGAGCCCAGGCCGCATTTAATACCTGGAGCAAATACAATGCAGAGCAGCGAACTACGCAAGTTTTGCTGGACATGCTGGATTTCGATTTTTTCGAAATACTTGACTCTCTCACCATCGCCCGTTCACGAAAGCATATCACGACCTATTATGACACGACAGCAATAGGTAGGTTTCCTGAGAGAAACAAACCGATATCAATTCAAAGCCCGCTTGCCGAAAACGGAGAAATAACATTTATCGATATTGCTGAAAAGCTGACGTTGCTTAATCTATCAGTATATACACCTCTCAACTATATTTTGGCGAGTAAACTGGACTTTTATCGGGAATTGTATGAGAAAGACGTAAGAGCGGGCGCAGGGAAGTTGTCGCAAATAGATCGAGATAATAGTTTGCGAATTTTGATGCGTATAAATTTCCTAAAGCGGTTAGAAAGTTCAGTCGATTCCTTTAGAATTACGATAGAAGGAACTATTAATCAGATTGAACAGGCTATTAAAACTATAAAGAAAGGTGCTACGGGGGAATTTGAAGGCATTC
>CAZQYO010000486.1:0-1602 GCA_964597415.1 uncultured Chitinophaga sp. | reverse complement strand
TAGTACTGCGGAATGTGAAGTAGTTCTATCTGCCGTGGGAATCAGTACCAATATTGAAGGCATAGGGTTAGAAGAGACCGGAATAAAGACTGAAAAAGGATTAGTAGTGGTAGATGATTTTTACAGAACGAATGTAAGCGGGATATATGCCATAGGAGATATAGTGAAAGGCCCGGCTTTGGCGCATGTTGCCTCTGCCGAAGGAATTACCTGCGTTGAGAAAATTGCCGGAAAAAATCCTGAACCAATAGATTATCACAACATTCCTTCTTGCACCTATACTTCTCCCGAAGTTGCCTCCGTAGGCTACACCGAAGAGGAAGCAAAAGCGAAAGGCTACGAACTGAAAATCGGCAAGTTCCCCTTTAGTGCTTCGGGCAAAGCCAGTGCAGCCGGAGCGAAAGAAGGATTTGTAAAAGTGATCTTCGATGCTAAATACGGAGAATGGCTCGGTTGCCACATGCTGGGTGCAAACGTAACAGAAATGGTAGCCGAAGTGGTAGTAGCCCGAAAATTAGAAACTACCGGCCACGAAATCATCAAATCCATTCACCCGCATCCAACCATGAGTGAGGCTATCATGGAAGCCACTGCTGCGGCTTATGGCGAAGTAATTCATCTTTAAATTATATCCTGTGCGCAACACTTACTTACTCTCTATTCTGCTGCTGCTGACCTTTGGCTCATGCAATACTCCTGAAAAGTTATTGTGCCGAACCTGGCATCCCATTGATATTGACTTTGACGAAACAAAGCTTTACTACGACCGCAGCATGAAGGGAGAAATAATTCAACAATTAAAAGATACCATGTTGCTCACGTTTAATAAAGACCATACTTATCGTTTACAACTTCCCGACCGGGCAGAGCGGGGAACTTGGCGCTTCAATGCGGCCAAGGATACCTTATACACCAACTATGAAAATGGCGGAGGAATGACCAAGATAAATTCGCTGACAAAAGAGTTCCTGAACGTTGAAACCCATGATAAGAATGAGATGGGCATGAAGTTTATTTTTCAACCGAAAAAATCGAAATAATGTCATTGAAGTCTATTCTTTTGATTGCTGTTGTTTTTTATTTATCCTCTTGTACTTCGGTGTCAAAGTTGATTTGCTTGCCTTGGAAAGTGGAAGAAGTGAATGTGAATAAAAAATCCGGCTCTCTAAGTGAGGAGCAATTGCGCTCGGTGCAGTATCAATTAAAAAATGAGGTTGACTTTCGTTTTTACTCCGATAGCATTTACAAGGTGATTAAGGGATATGATACTACTTACGGCAACTGGTATTTATCGGCAAATAAAAAAGCAATTGATATCAAGCGTAGGAGGAGAGGAGCAAATATCAGAGATCCTAAAAATAAACAAGAAGGAGTTCATCTTTCATCCTATAAAAGATCTCGGCAGTATCAACTATGTGCGTTGCGTGCCGGCTACAACCACGAAGTAGCATCAGCAATCTTGTATTCATTGTTTATCAATAGAAAGCCAAAGAACTTGCGGTCTATGTTTTTGGGGTGCACAAAAATCACTTCTAACACTACTAAAGAGCGTCCGTCCGGCTGAGGCATTTCAAATACTCTGGAGTAGTCAATGGATGTGGT
>CAZQYO010000485.1:0-1610 GCA_964597415.1 uncultured Chitinophaga sp. | reverse complement strand
TCAATGGATGTGGTTCCGGTGGTCCATTTGCTAAAGACATCTCCTGTAATGCGAATGATGCCTTTTTCGTAGCTGTTTTTCTGCGAGAACACATCTGTGCCATGGCGATGCGAATCGGTTCCGCGATATACGATTAGCGAAGCAAGAGTAGCATAATCTTTATTACGGCTCGCTTCAAAGGCTTGATCTAAAACTTTTGAAAGTATAGGGATAAAGGACGTATCGGCATGGGCAGCGCTCAGAGTATTGGAGGGGAGTAAATTAGTGGTGGAAGTGCTGTCTGCATTAGTCGAAACGTTTCCTTCCTTTTCTTTGTTGCATTGCTTACACGAGGGAGTCGATAACAGCAAGCCGATCAAGATCACTACTCCCCATATAATTCCTGTTCTTCTTTTCATTATTTGTTCATTAACTGTTTCTCCATCCTAAAATGAGGGAGGCTTATTTCTATGAATTCATCGCTGGTTATCCGATAGCCTAATTTCTGATAAAAGGCTACCGCTGTTTTTCGGGCATGGCAAAACAACCGTTTTTTTCCATGCTCAAGGGCATACGCTTCGGCTGCTAATGAAAGTTGCCGCCCCAGGCCTTTCCGTTGTTGCTTATCGCTCACGGCTACTTGCCGCATTTTCATTTTTTCCCCACCGTTATCAGTGAGTGTAAGGCAAGCCAGTATTTCTTCTCCCTCAAACAAGCCGATATGAACATCGCAGAGGTCTTTGGCCAGTTCTTCTGCGGTAAACTCCAAGCCTAAAGGTTTTCTCAAAATTTTATCTCTCAAAGCGAGCGCGAGTTCATATTCGGCACTTCCATGCAAAAAAACTTTTATCTGCATAACAGTTGCTAATAAAGCAAAAAATAAATTCGCAGTTTCATGTTTGTTTTACATTCCGAAAAAATCAACCGTCTATGACCAGACTTCGTTTAATAATTTCCCTTTTCGTTCTTCTTACTATCCACGCCACTGCGCAACAAACAGATAATAAGACTGCGGAAACACCGCAGGCGCGAACTCGAAAAGCGGTCTCAAAGCTCAATTTGGCTGTGGCCCTAAATACAGAGCAAATCAATCAAGCGAAGGTGATCTTCTTAAACTTTTACACCAAGAGAGAGGCAATTAAAGGGAACACTAAGTTGAAGGAGAATCAAAAGCAAAGCAAGCTCAAAGAGCTAAAGGACGAAAGGAATAAGAAATTGAAAGCCTTGCTCACTCCTGATCAATGGAAGAAGTGGCAAGCGTTTAAGGACGAGAAGAAGGCCGTTAAAAGGAAATAGACGATGTGCGGGTTATGCTGCTGCTCCTCTGGGTATAAGGTTGTTCTATGAGATGAAATCTATCTTTCTCGGCAGGGTCTGTCGCAGACGACCCTGCCGAGTTAAATACAGGTAAAGTTTCTTATCGGAAACTTGTTTAAAAGATGTTGGCAAGGTGGATTTATAGAATTACAGGCAATTAATGCTTCTCCACTTTGTAGGTACCGGTAGGCTTATCCCAAAAGAGCATTACTACTTTTACCGAGTGAACCGGATCGGTGCAATACGTCTTTTCAGTTATTAAACGGTCTGGGTTGGTTTCGGTAATGGTAATATCAGCCGGCATCAAATGTCCA
>CAZQYO010000484.1:0-1619 GCA_964597415.1 uncultured Chitinophaga sp. | reverse complement strand
CTGACACTACCGGCAAAACGGCTCCTGCTACTAACCATGTAATGGCAGAAGACACTACTTCGCCTTATCAACGCTCCGATAACTTGCCTCATTATTTCATTGTTTATATCAAAGACCCGGCAGCTTCACAAAATGCGGTTATGAGCATTATCGCAAAACTCAATGCCTTTAACTCTACTCAGTTTGATTCGAGAAGACTTCAAACCAAGCAAGTAATTATTGATAGCAAGAACAAACTCATCAACGTCAGAACTTTTAAGAACCGGGAAGATGTAATGGAGTATTACAAAGTGATAAAGAACCAGGGGCAACTTTTCAGTGATTTGCAGACGGGGCAATATGCTATTACTTGTATCTCTACACTCAACTTTGGCACCTTGCTTTCTGAGAAAGATATTGATGCGTACAACAAATACTTCAACAGAGTGTACGGCAAGTAGGCCGCCTCATTCTCCCTTGCTTTTATTTTTACTTTTGCCCCCATTCACAGAGAAATGAGCAAGCGATTTTTGATAGGTTTTTGGAGTTTGTTTTTAGGTGGAATAGCCGCTATCGTACTGCTGTTTTATTTGTTGGCCTAAGGCAAATTGGGGTACATGCCTTCGTTTCAGGAGTTAGAAAACCCGCAAAGCGATTTGGCTACTGAAGTTATCGCTACAGATAATGTGGTCTTGGGGCGGTACTATGTAGAGAACCGCAGCAGTATTACTTACGAAAACATTAACGCCAATCTTCGCGATGCGCTATTAGCCACAGAGGATATTCGTTTCTTTCAGCACACCGGTGTAGATCTTCGCGCTTTGTTACGAGTGATAAAAGGAGTGGCGAGCGCAGACTTGCAGGGAGGCGGCTCTACGATTACTCAACAACTTGCCAAAAATCTGTTCCCCCGCGAACATCTGAATAAGATTCGCTTAGTATTCAGAAAGCTGAAGGAATGGATTATTGCCGTGAAATTAGAGCGCTCATACACCAAAGAGGAAATCATGGCCTCTTACTTTAATACTGTTCCGTTTAGCGATAATGCCTACGGCATTAAATCGGCCGCCTATGTTTATTTTGGTAAGCCTATTGATTCGCTAAAACTGGAAGAGGCCGCAGTGCTGGTAGGTATGCTCAAAGCCCCTTCTACCTATAACCCCCGCTCTCATCCCAAAAGTGCATTAGACAGAAGGAATGTGGTAATCGGTCAGATGTATAATTACCACTTCATTAATAAAGCGCAACGCGATTCTCTTTTTAAACTCCCTATCACTCTTAACTTTCACTCCTCTTCACATGCAGATGGCAGCGCGGCTTATTTTCGGGAATATCTGCGGCTATGGTTAAAAGATTGGTGCGATAAGAACCCCAAGCCGGATGGCACCAAATATAATATCTACAAAGACGGACTAAAGGTGTACACCACCATAGATTCAAGATTGCAAAAGTATGCCGAGGAAGCGCAAAGGGAACACCTTTCTGAAATGCAATCACTGTTTTTTAATTATTGGAAAGGGAAGGACCCCTGGAAACGTTTCCCGAACGAGTGGGAAACAGTGTATCACCATTGCCCTCAATACATAGATTTGAAAAATGCCGGCAAGTCAGAAGAGGAAATAGATAAAATAATGAAGACC
>CAZQYO010000483.1:0-1644 GCA_964597415.1 uncultured Chitinophaga sp. | reverse complement strand
TGGCTAACAGGTACAACGTTGAAGTAGAAGAAACTGAAGAAAGCGATGCCAAAAGGGAATTGTTTCACACGGCCGACAGTTTGTACATCATCAACAAGTTTGCGCAGCAATATTTCAGCGAGCTTTTGCTCCACAATGAGGAAGGCCAGGATATTGGATTAAGCTATCTAAAAGAACGGGGGTTCAACACCGCCACCATTGAAAAGTTCCAACTGGGATATTGTAGTCAGCAAAAAGATGCGTTTGCAAAAGTTGCTTTGGAGGCAAAATACAATGAAGAGTATTTACAGAAGTCGGGGTTGGTAATTAAACGGGATGAACAGTGGATGGATAATTATCGTGGTCGCATCATCTTCCCCATCCATAACCAAACCGGAAAGATTTTAGGTTTTGGTGCGCGCATTATTGGCAAAAATGACCGCGCACCGAAATATATCAATACCCCCGAAAATGAGATTTACAATAAGAGCAAAATACTTTACGGCTCTTATTTTGCAAGGCAGGCCATTGACCGGTCCGACGAATGTTTGCTGGTAGAGGGATACACCGATGTTATTTCCCTGCACCAGGCCGGAATTGAGAACGTTGTAGCGAGCGGCGGCACTTCCCTTACGCCCGACCAGCTAAGGCTGATTAAAAAATATACTGATCATCTTACGATTCTTTATGATGGCGATGCTGCCGGCATCAAAGCTGCATTAAGGGGGCTTGACCTTGCATTGGAAGAGGGCTTACAGGTGCAATTGGTTTTGTTGCCCAATAATGAAGACCCGGATAGCTATGTGCGAAAAGCGGGAAGTGAAACTTTCAGACAGTTTATTGCTGAAAACAAAAAAGACTTCGTTCTTTTTCAGTTAGAAGTGTCATTGAAAGATGCGGGAAATGATTCTGGTAAAAAAGCGGCTGTTGTTAACCGTATTGCAGAAACGATTTCGCGACTGAATAAAGCGGAAGATTTCACAAGACAGCAGGATTATATCCGGCAGTCTTCTGCACTTTTAAAAATTGACGAAAGCGGATTAAACGCTTTGGTTAATAAATACATTCGGGAACGAATCGCCAAACTGGGAAACAAACTGGCAACACAGGATCCAGAATCCACAATAGCAGCTTTGCCAACAGATGCTACACCGGCAGACGACGAACTACTGGACCTTCTCCAAAAAGATGAACTCATAGAACGAAATATGATGAGAGCGCTAATTGAATTTGGCACGTTAGCGTGGGATGAAAATCGTAAGGTTTCTGATTTTATTTTCGAGGAGTTTGAGACCAATGGCTTGCACGATTTGATTGATAACAAACAAATGTTGAGAGTGATTGAATGGTATGATGCCTTGAACAAGGAGGGAGTTGAGCCAACGCCACAACAATTCTTATATCATCCGGATACCACGTTCAGCGCAGTTGTAGTAAACTTACTGGATACGCGTTACGAATTAAGTGGAAACTGGAAAGATCACTACGATGGGCCGTTACTCAGTCGAGAAGATCTGTATAAAGAAGAAGTTGCCTCAACACTGACTTATCTAAAATTGAGAAAAATAAAGCGGCTGATCAATGAAAACCAGCGGGATCTTGAAAAGTCGGTTTCGCCAGAGGAACAATTGAATTTACTTCAAACGCATCAGCACTTAAAACAGC
>CAZQYO010000482.1:0-1656 GCA_964597415.1 uncultured Chitinophaga sp. | reverse complement strand
GCTCTCTTTCCTGGCTCTTTACTACTATTGCAACATGAAAAAAATATTCTTCCTTCTTTGCAGTGTTCCCCTTTTTCTCTCAGCGCAAATCTTTCCCTTCGATGAAGGGTTCACCGGAATAATTTCCGGCACATTGCCGGGTGGTTGGTCCGGTGATATGAAAGTGCAAGCCGATCACGGGTTGGGAGATATGAAGGGAATGACTGCTGACATTAGCAGTGCTGATCACGAAGATTCTGCGCTTACTCCCTGGATTGGTCCGCTCGATAATCAGACGGAGTTTTATTTCTGGTACCGAATGGTTAATCAAAATATTTACCCCTCTACCGAAAAACATTTGACCGCTAATGACCTCTTTACTATTTCCTATTCTACGGATTCGGTCAATTTCACCACCTTATACACCATTGACTCTTCCAATCATTTTCCCACTCTCAACTTTACAAAAATCACTTTCCCTATAAATACGCTGGGAGGTCAGGTCGTCAAGTTTAAATTCTACTGTCGCTTTGGCACCGGACCATCTTACTTTGTAGATATTGATTCTATTAAAGTGCGACCTGATCTAAATAGCGGAATTACTAACCCCAACTTTGAACAAACATCTTTCCGCATTTACCCCATACCGGCTTCTTCGGTTTGCTACTTATACTTTGCCGATAATTCACGGCATGAAGTGGAGCTGTTAGACCTGAATGGTAAAATTCTTTTCAAAGTACAAGCAAGTCAGTCTGCCGAACTCCCGGTGAGAGATTTGGCTTCCGGTATGTACTTAGTGCGTTCCGGCACTCTTACTCGTAAACTCTTTATCCAACATTAATGAAGAAGCGATTAGTGGTAACCGGAGCCGCAGGCTTTATAGGCAGTAATTTGTCAAGGAAACTAAATGCGATAGGACATTCGGATTTAATTCTTGTAGATCACTTCGACCTACCTGAAAAACAAGAGAACCTGAAAGGGCTTCTGTTTTCGGAGAAAGTAGATAGAGATGTTTTTCCTGAATGGCTGATGGAAAACAGCGAGGAAGTAGAATTTATATTTCATCTCGGTGCGAGAACCGATACTACGGAGTTTAATTTTCGCGTGTTTGATTCGCTCAATTTAAGTTATAGTAAAACACTTTGGGAAATTGCAACCATCAAACAGATTCCATTGCTCTATGCTTCCTCAGCAGCCACCTACGGAGCCGCAGAAAATGGCTTTGCCGATGACCACTTGCTAATTAAGGATCTAAAACCGCTTAATCCTTACGGGCTTTCAAAGCAACTGTTTGATTTGTTTGTGCTCGAACAAAAGCAAACTCCCCCTTTTTGGTGCGGACTCAAATTCTTTAACGTGTATGGCCCGTATGAAAATCACAAAGGGCGAATGGCTTCGGTAGTGCTACACGCCTATCAACAAATCAAGGAAATAGGAGAGGTGAAACTATTCAGAAGCCACCGAGAGGAATATAAAGATGGGGAGCAACTACGCGATTTTATCTATGTGGACGATATTATTAGCATCTGCTTGTTTTTCTATGAGCAATATGGTTTAAATCCATCCAACCAACTTTCTGCTATTTATAATGTCGGCACGGGTACCGCCCGAAGTTTCAACGATTTGGTAATAGCAATTTTCGCTGCCTTACAACTTCCGGTTCATATTGATTACATA
>CAZQYO010000481.1:0-1665 GCA_964597415.1 uncultured Chitinophaga sp. | reverse complement strand
TATACACCGGCATTCCCTTCCCTTTGATGCGGATAACTTTACCGCTTTGCGTGCCTGCGTCTATCTTTACTTTTATTTTTCCGGTGAGGGTTTCCACAATGGTTTCTCCGCCCAAAACGGCAGTATATAAATCTATGGAGTGAGAACTGTGCAAATCATCGCCTTTGCGGGTAAAGTGGGAATGTGGTTGAACTCGAATGCGAACAAACAAATCTCCGTGATGCTCCGGACTGCTGCCTTTACCACCTTTCCCTTTTATCCGTAACAGTTGCCCATCATAAGCTCCGGGTTTAGTGCTGATGCGCAGTTTCTCTTTCTCTAATTGGATAATACGGCTGGTTCCTTCATAAGCCTCTTGGAGAGTAATCTCCATTTCTGTTTCAAAGTCGTTGCCCTTGAAGTGGCGGCTGCGACTTCTCTGCTGCGCACCACCAGCTCGGGAACCAAAGAACTGTTCAAAAAAATCAGAATACCCAGAAGAAGCTCCTCCACCGCCAAAGAGATCATTTATATCCCCTTCATAATAATACTGTTGCTGGCCATGCGTTGCAGAACCGGCTTTGCCCGGCTGACCGCCTTGCTCAAACTGTTGCCAGTTCTCGCCAAGTTCATCGTACTTTTTTCGGTTGGCAGGGTCGTTCAGCACTCCGTAAGCCTCGCTAATCTGTTTAAATTTTTCCTCAGCCGCCTTATCCCCTGCGTTTCTATCGGGGTGAAATTGCTTTGCTAAACTGCGATAAGCTTTCTTAATCTCTTCCGCAGAGGCTTTTTTATCCACCCCTAAAATCTGGTAATAATCTTTATACTCCATTCAATAAAAATTAAAATGCAGTCTCAAAAAATACTATTCTCTACTCAAATCTCCCTATAGCTTGCCGGTATTCACACAAAGATAAATTGAAAATAATGCTACCACAGTGATTAAAATCAATTAACAGGCGAATAGAAATATTTGTTGCTGTCCTAAGTCAGATTGTGCGTGTCTGAGGTCAGCGTGTGGGCGGCATCTGATTCTAAAGCGCTACTCCAAATTTCCACTTTGCTGTTTGTTCTGTTATCCATTTTCACGGAGCTTAATTGGCCGGTGTGCTATGAAAAGAAGAAGGATCATCACCCCAATTGAAATAAGTGAAGCATTTAAAGTGCCGAGATGCAAGCCGCCCTTGTCTAATGGCTTGGTTAGAAAGTCGCCAAATGTCGCGCCAAACGGTCGGGTGAAAATAAATGCGACCCAAAACAAAACAATGTGATTGATTTTTGTGAGCGAGTGCAGCAGCACCACTATGAGAATTACTCCGCCTGTAACTAAAGCCCCATGCAGATAACTCAGTCCGAAATAGTCACCAAGAAAATCTCCGAAAGCTGTACCCAAACTGTTGGAGAAAAGAATAGCTGTCCAGTAATAAATTTCTTTTTGTTTGTCAATGATGGGGAAAACTTCAAGGTTCTTGTATTTGCGGAACCACAAAACCAAGGTGAGCAGTAAGCCACTCACTAATAAAAGAGTTCCCAGAGTGTAACCCAAGTGAAGCGTTCTGTCAATGAAGTCTGATATTTCTGTCCCTAATGTAGTGGTGCCGATAATGACTAACCAATAAATAACGGGAATATATTTTCTAACAGAAAGCTGCGTCAGTAGAGCCAATAAGAAAAACGCCAGCGTAA
>CAZQYO010000480.1:0-1674 GCA_964597415.1 uncultured Chitinophaga sp. | reverse complement strand
CACGCGCCCGGCTTTTTGCCGGGTGCGTGGCATTTTAGGGCCTCCGGCCCGCCTGAAACCCTCGCCAGCAGGCCGTGTACCGCTGGCCGGCCTGCCATGGAACGGAGCGTGGCGGATGGGACAAGAAAGAAACACCAAGGCAGTTGGCAAAATTCAGCCCATTGGCTAAAGACGGCTACTTTTACCGATGCCATGGACCATACGAACACCTTCTGCCTGGAGTGGCCACTCACCTCTCGGAACAAGGTGCTGACCGCCGTTACCTCCATGGCATCGTCAACCGGTTTGATGCGCTGGACCTCACGGGACGACTTTCCCGCCAAAACCTTCGCATGTTGTCCACATGGGGTGGAATATGCGAGGATCACCTTCGTGCAACCGCTTGTGAAATAGGCGAGGATCTGTGGAAATCCTACGTTTCACGCAAACTTAAAATCAAAACTCACAACATAGATGAATGCTGAAAGATTAAACAGAATTTTGACAGACCTTAGTAAAGACCTAAAAAAGGAAAAAACTCTAAGTTTATTACAACAGGTCAGAGACAATCTACAAAACCAAGTAAACCAACCAAATCAACCAACCTTTCAAACCAATCTCGTTAGTAGTTTGGATCAGCTTTATGCAAATTTGAGTACTTCTTCTTATAATAACTATTCACCGAGTTGGAAAGAAATTATTAGTGAAATCAGTGGTAGAACATTATTTGGCATAGACTTAAAAGCAGAAATCGAAAAAATATTTTCAACAAATGCAATAACACCAGCAAAAGCATTAGAAGATGTGAAGTCTATTTATGATAATTTTCAGCGTTTCGAAAATGCGATTGGGAATACTATTAATGGGTTAAAAGAGTTAGGCATTAATAGAGAGGAGCTTGAAAAAGGAGAATGCGAATTAGGCTATTCAATTCCAAGAAACTTTATTGAAAATAGGCTATCAGATTTGAAGAAAGAAATAAATGAACTGCTGTTTATTCTGAACCATATTTCTGAGGCTGTAACAGGTGAAAAACAAGAATTTAAAGTTAAGACCATCTCATCTAGTGATTTTCTACTTTATATTATTATCGGCTTACAAATTGCCGACACCTTGTCCAAAGCCACGGAAAGAATTTTGAATCATTATAAACAGGTTTTAGAAATTAGAGTTTTAAGAAATCAATTAAAAGAGAAGGGAATACCAGATGACAAAACTCAAGGAATAGAAGAACACGTAAATAGTTTAATGGAAAAAGAAATTAAAACTATTGCAGCGGAAATCACCAAATCAAATAAAAAAGGGGAACAAGGAAGAAAAAATGAACTTGAAAATGGCGTTATTATTGCGTTGAATAAACTCGCAAATAGGATTGACAAAGGGTTCAAAGTAGAAATACGGGTTGAGTCCCTACCCGAACCTAAAAAAGGTGAGGAACAGAATGATGAGGATAGGCAGAAAAACGAAATTATTAACTCAATAAAAAAAAGTGCAAGAAATATAGACTTTTTGGATACTTCTGGAAAGGCAATACTTGAATTGCCCGAAAAGATTGACTAATAAATAAGTCTGCGTGCAACAAGCATATTTGCAAAAGCACGGCTGAAGGAAGTAATTGAGCGATTGTGCTATTATGGACTTTTGTGCATATATTAGGCCAACGTTTTTCAAATGCCGTGCCTTCGCAAATATGCC
>CAZQYO010000479.1:0-1675 GCA_964597415.1 uncultured Chitinophaga sp. | reverse complement strand
ACGTTGCTGAGTGTAGAAGTATTGAAACAGCGGAACATTCCGTTATTGGGCTTGCTGTTTAACGGTAGTAATTTTTTGGATAATGAAGAAATCATTACTTACTTTTCAGGAGCATGTTTGTTAGGGCAAATTGAACAGGCCACTACACTAAACAAAGCGTTCATTATCCGTCAGGCACAGGAACTCCGAATTACTTTATCAAAATCTTTTCAATGGTGATAGATAAATATTCAGCCTATCCGATCTGGCATCCTTATACTCAAATGTACACCGATGGAACTCCCGTAGAAATAGTACGGGGAGAAGGAGCTTATCTATTCGATAACAAAGGGGAGCGCTACATAGATGCAGTGGCCAGTTGGTGGACAAACATTCACGGACATGCCCATCCCGCTATTGCAGAGGCTATCGCTGCGCAAGCCAAGCAATTAGAACAGGTGATATTTGCCGGCTTTACTCACCCACCCGCTATTGAGTTAGCTAAAAAGTTGCTCTTAAGAATTCCCTTTCATCACAAAGTCTTTTATTCAGATAATGGTTCAACGGCTGTGGAAGCAGCTATAAAAATGGCCATTCAGTATTGGTGGAATAGAGGTAAAGAAAAGCGGAAGATCATTGCTTTCCGCGATGCTTATCATGGCGATACTTTCGGGGCAATGAGTGTGAGTGCCCGCTGTGTATTTACGGAGCCTTATTCGTCCCTGTTGTTTGATGTAGTCTTTATTGATACGCCCATAATGGGAAAGGAAGCAGCCGCACTGGCACAACTGAAATCTATTCTCAGCGAAGAAAAGG
Organism: uncultured Chitinophaga sp.; assembly: GCA_964597415.1. GTDB lineage: Bacteria > Bacteroidota > Bacteroidia > Chitinophagales > LD1 > Bog-950. Next base: position 880 of record CAZQYO010000479.1, on the reverse strand, counting down.
GAAATGAAATTGCCGCTTTCATTTTTGAGCCTTTGGTATTAGGCTCGTCCGGCATGTTGATGTATGAGCCGGTAGTATTGAACGAAATGATGGCGATTTGTCAGGCACACCATATCTTGACTATTGCCGATGAAGTGATGACCGGCTTTGGAAGAACAGGTAGATTTCTGGCAACTGATTACTGCGAACTAAAGCCCGACATCATTTGCCTTTCTAAGGGAATCACCGGAGGCTTTATGCCTTTTGCAGCTACTACTTGCACTCAATCTATCTACGAAGCATTTCTGAGCAACGATCGGGCGAAGATGCTTTTTCACGGACACAGCTATACGGGCAACCCATTGGGCTGTGCAGCGGGAATAGCCGGTCTTAGGTTGTTTGAACAGGAGAATACTTTCGGCAACATGGCGCGGATAGAAAAGCAACATGCAGCATTTGCCGAGCGCATCAGCGGACATCGGAACATTAAGGAAGTGCGCTATCGCGGTACAATAGTAGCCATTGAGTTAAATCCGAAGGGCGCAGGAGGGTACCTTGATTCGGTGCGAAACACTGCGTATCGCTTTTTTATGGATCGAAGAATTATTCTTCGCCCGCTGGGGAACGTGTTGTACGTGCTGCCGCCCTATTGCATTACCGCCTACGACCTCGACTTAGTTTACACCGCCATTACTGATTTTGCAGAAAGTATTTGAAACAATAAGTCAAATGGCAGTGAGTGGGTCTCGGTGCTTTTGAGATGGACGCAAGCGCATACGCTTATCTCTCATACAGCATAAAAAACCGGACACTACTTTTGCAGTATCCGGCTGTTATAATGCTATTGTTCATCATTGAACGATGGAACAATTGTTATAACCCAATGCGTTGTTGTATTCAT
>CAZQYO010000478.1:0-1705 GCA_964597415.1 uncultured Chitinophaga sp. | reverse complement strand
AAAGATTACGAAAAGAATTTTAAGGACATTACTATTTGCTTCAATCATTCTTTTCTTGATTTGAACACAACAAAGTTCATTTGCTCAAAGGAGCATGGAATCACATCATGTCTTCACCATCATGACCTTGTATCTGTTGCCCACTGACAGCGCAGGTCGTGCAGAACGAGATGCCTGTTTCAAAGAGTATTTTGAAAAACTTGTCATGAAGAATCAATATGTCATTCATGAACAAAGCATGATTCATTATTACACGGATGACAGCAGGGAGTTTGTGATAATTGACGAGTATGCTTCATGGGATGATATTGATAAAGCGAATGACAGAGTTGATGAGCTGGCAAAGTTGGCATGGCCCGATTCAAAAAAGCGGCAGGAGTTTTTTAATAAATTTAATAGCTTCTTCAGTTATCATAAGGATGCAATTTATGGTGAAGTGCCTGGAATGACTAAGTAATTTTTGAGAGTCTGTGCTCTGAACGGTGTAGGGACTATCCCTGCACCGTTTTTTTATTACAGCACTGTTACACCGTTAGTGCACGATTGTATCGGGTGCTAAACTACCTCGCCGTTGTTGGTTGCCTGACCTATCAATACTTGCTTAGCACACTATTGCATCGCATCCTTTTGTTATTCACACGTGGCACAGTCGTGCACCAACGAAGGAAAAATTTCCGGTAAGTCAATACCGGCAAATGAGCTTTTTCACAGTCTTACGGAACAGTCGTGCGCCAACCATTGATAAATAGCGGATATTTTCAAAAAAAACAACACGCTTATTAAAATAACATTATATTTAGATTAAATACACTTAACCATTAGGAATTAATACTTAGTATTGCGCGCAGATTATCTGTATATTATATCTAAATATATCTCTGTAATAACAATCAAAATTCTTCATACTTTAACCTGTAAAAACACATACTCAAACATGACATTACAATAATATTAATTTTAGTTTAATGAAAAATAAATACAAAATGAATACAAACATCCACACCTCATCCACACGATGCCTTAACTGTAACAGTGGTTTATATAAAACCAATGGCAGAAAATTCTTACTGATTTTCTTTTTTATCCTCTCCCTGTCATTTACGGGAATGGCTCAAACCACTCTCTTTTCACAGAACTTTGCATCCAACACAACCGGTTTAACGACAACAAGTTGGACCAGAAATGCCGGATCCACTAACGCATGTTCCGCCGGAGATTATGCTATTTATTCTACTGCAAGTAACGCCTTTTTTTATACTCAAACTTTTCATGTAGGAAGAGGCAAAGGAGCTAATGTCAGTTTTAGTCTCAGGCGCAGCAGCGGCAGCGGTACAATGACTTTATATGCAAGAGTAGGTGGAGCGCCGACAGGATTTAATTTTAATACATCTGCTACCTATCGAAGCGGATGTATGCAGCTTGGCGCAGCTATCACACCCGGCTCAACCTGCGCTACACAAAATGTGGATGTGCCCGGTAATTTATGCGGCGGGCAGGATTTAACTGTCATTTTTGTGGCAAGCGCAGCTAATGTTATTGTTGACAATATTGTAATTACAGATGGCGGTACGGCAGCTTCCATTCCTAATATCGGCTCCACTCCATGGACAGCCAACTTTGATGCTACCCCCTACTATTTTTACGGACCTTTTACAATGAGTACTTATTTTAATTCAACTTCCTCTAATGTCTTTTCTTACCGCAG
>CAZQYO010000477.1:0-1717 GCA_964597415.1 uncultured Chitinophaga sp. | reverse complement strand
ACTGGCAGGATATAAGGTTGCCGGATATCTTTTGGGTTAACACTTTCATTATCTTATTAAGCAGTGTAACAATGCAGTGGGCATATATTTCTCATAAGAGAGGGGTAGAAAAAAATTATAAAACTGCGATTACGCTTACCTGCTTTTTAGGACTTGCATTTTTGATTTGTCAATATGCAGGATGGTTAGTATTAAAAGATAATGGAGTGTATATTAATGGTAACCCAGCCGGTTCGTTTGTTTACGTTATTTCAATGGTGCATGGGGTGCACATTCTGGGCGGGTTGATTGCACTATTAGTTGTAACATTCCGTGCTTATACAAAACCCTTTAATCAAAAACAATCTGCCGGATTAGGATTAATTACAACTTACTGGCACTTTGTTGACTTTCTTTGGCTTTATCTTTTTATTTTTATCCAGATGCAATTTTAATAATTACGATTTTTCTCAGTGAGAAACATAGAGAAATAATAAACGAATAAACCAACTAACTGATAAACGAAATTTACTGACATGGCAGAAGCAACCTTAACAACAACAGGAACAAAAACCAGCGTATGGAATGGCGGGCACTCACCTTTCAAAGTGGGGTGGGGCAAACTGATGATGTGGTATTTCTTGGTGGGGGATTCCTTTTCCTTCGCTACTTTTTTAATTACTTATGGTGCGCTGCGATTCAGCTATGATAGCTGGCCCAATCCAAATCATGTGTTCAAAACATTCCCCGGCTTTGGAGAGGCAAGTTTACCCCTTGCCTTTGTAAGTTTGATGACCTTCATCCATTATCGGTGGAATAGCTTTTCTGAGTTGCCAGGCATGGGAATGGACGCATCTGATAGGTGAAGGGATGACGATGTCGCACAACCCTTTTGGAGCTACGGCGTTTGGCTGGTTATTTTTTGTCATCACCGGATTTCATGGTTTCCATGTGTTTACCGGAGTGGTGATTAATACTATTGTGATGAGTAAAGTAACACAAGGTGTTTACGATAAAAAAGGCAGCTATGAAATGATTGAGAAAGTTGGGCTGTACTGGCACTTTGTAGATTTAGTTTGGGTATTTGTATTTATGGCATTTTACCTCCTCTAAAAGATAAACAACAGAATAATTTTTGTACAGAAATAAATTCTAAAAACAAATAAACATGAGCGAAACACAAGCACACGCACATAATGTGGACATGGTAAAACTTATCTGGAAAACCTGTGCCATTCTATCGGTAATAACCGTTGTGGAAATCCTTACGGCTATTTTTCTCACAGGGCATTTTCCTCAACTTAGTTTGAATCTGTTTTACGTAGCCATGAGTGCAGCAAAAGCATTCTATATCGTAGGTACTTTTATGCACTTAAAGTTTGAATTGAAATATCTCATCATTACTGTTCTGGTTCCTTTCACTATTTTGATATATACTTTAGCTATTATGCTTGCAGAGGGAACTTCATGGCATAATATGCGCATCCATTAATCTGATGGAGAAGTCTCGCAGATTAAGAATGGTTGCAGTTATTATCGTACTGCTGATGCCCATTGGTTTCTTCTTCTATTTTGAAATGAATAAACCGGTAGTTCCCCAGATCCTTGAAAAATATGGTCAGGTTCCCTATTTCAGGTTGGTGGATCAATATGGAGATACTATTACAAGTGACGACATGAAAGGGTATATCTATGTGGCAGATTTTTTCTTTACTCATTGCCCAAGCGTGTGTCCCAA
>CAZQYO010000476.1:0-1717 GCA_964597415.1 uncultured Chitinophaga sp. | reverse complement strand
AGTGTTTGCTATGGTACTGGCGCGGACGGAACGTTTTATCTCTCAGCACGTACAGTCAATGGCGGGGCTGCACCCACTTATCAATGGGAGGTTGACAAGGGATCCGGAACATATACTCCCGTAACAGGGAATAGCCCCACGCTCACTGTCCCGGCACCAACTCCCTCCATGAGTGGATATAAATACCGATGTAAGGTCATTGGTCCATGTAATACAGTCATTACTAATGCAGCTACTTTAACTGTAGATACTCCTACTACCGTTACAATTCAGCCACCACCATCTGTAACAATATGCGAGAATAGTAACACTTTCTTTAATGTAAAAGGAGCGAGTAGTAACTCAACCTATAGATGGAATTATTCTATTGGTAGTGGTTGGGTTGGATTAACTGATGGTACTTATTATAGCGGTACTAGCACTGATACATTAAGATTAACAGGAGTAAATAAGAACTCTCCTCCGCCAATTAGTAATGGAACATACATAACATATAGCGCTTTGGTATATAATGGATCCTGTTCCACGCGTTCAAATACAGTAACCTTGACAATTAATGCCGGTGCAATATCTGTTAAAACAGATCCAAGAGACAGTTCTTTCTGTTCCGGCGGGAATGCAACATTTAAGATAAAGGTTTCAGGCGGATCTCCGGAATATCATTGGCAGGTTAAGTCAGGTGGCAGTTGGGTAAATTTATCTAATACTCCTCCCTATTCGGGGACGGCGGATTCAATATTAAAGATTACGGGAATAGATGCGGCGCTGAATGGCAAACAATATAGATGCAGTGTCTTCAGTGGATGCGCCACAGCCACTTCAAATCCCGCTACACTTACTGTTCTTCCAAGCGCACAGGTCTCTGTTACCATTTCTTCTTCTTCATTGAATATTTGTAAAGGAACTCAGGTTAACTTCACGGCTACTCCTGTAAACGGAGGCGCTCCGCCAAAATATCAATGGAGGGTAAATGGCACACCGGTAGTTCCCGCAGCAACCAATGCCACTTTCAGCAGCACTACAATAAATGATGGAGATATAGTTACCTGTGTGATGACCTCAACCCTTTCTACTTGTATTTTAGGATCGCCTGCGATTTCTAATCCCGATACTATTAAAGTTACTAATACGGTTACCCCTGCGGTAAGCATCAGTTCATCCACTTCTACAATCTGTTCCGGAACGACAATTAATTTCACAGCCACACCAACTAATGGTGGGACTCCTCCAACCTATCAATGGAAGGTTAATGGAAAAGTAATAACGGGAGCTACGGATTACACATATAAGACAGACTCGTTAAAAAATTCAGATGCAGTAACTTGTGAGATGACGTCCAGTATAACATGTGTTACCAGCGCTGTGGCAGTTTCAAATCAAAAAAGTATTAGTGTTAACCCGAGTGCTCCCGCATCCGTAGTCATCAGCGCATCTGCGGATAGTATTTGTCCGGGCACTTCAATCACTTTTTCTGCAACACCTGGAAACGGAGGTACCCCAACATATCAATGGGAAAAAAACGGTACAACAGTAGGGGGGAATAGCCCTACATATACAAACAGCACATGGAGTAGTGGAGATGTGGTACTCTGTATCATGACTTCTTCTCTTCCTTGTGCTACTAACTCGCCTGACACCTCAAATAAAATTACAATCATCCTCAAACCGACCCTCATCGCATCCGTTACCATCAGTCCAAGTCCGGTTTCAATATGTG
>CAZQYO010000475.1:0-1733 GCA_964597415.1 uncultured Chitinophaga sp. | reverse complement strand
TAAAAAGGAGAAGGAAGCTGTGGCTTTGGTTAGATAAAGAATATCCTACCCGCCGACAGCAATAGTCCGACAACCATAAACGAAATATCAAAAAGGCAGAAAAGGCGGCTTTTGTTTTCGAGCGCACCGAAGATGTAGATGCTTTCCGCAAATTTTATATCAGCAATATCCGGCCCGAAAAAGAAATTTTTAAGCAAAAGCATAAAAAAATCTTGGTGACATTGACTGATCGGTTGATGGCACAGAACCTTGCTCTCTTATATAGAGTAGTGGATGAAAATGAAAAATGGATGGCGGCTTCGTTAATAATTAAGCACGGAGAGCGATGGATCAACCTCATCAATACTTCTTCCCTCAGCGGAAAACAAAAGGGGGCTTCACATTTTTTGTTTGATAATATCCTACGCAAAAACTGCGGACAAACTATTGTATTTGATTTCGAAGGTTCGTCTATTCCTTCTATTGCCCGATTTTACGAAGGCTTTGGCGCAAGGGAAGAAGTATTCTATCTTTTTGAGCATACACTGGCGAGCCAATTGAAACAACGATTTTTATAAAAATTTCATCTTGACCAAAGAAACTGCGATTGATTATGCGAAATGCTATTTTTACCTAACTTTAGCAACCTTAATTTAGAAAACCCTCTTTGCATGAGAAAGTTTTACACTGCGTTAGTTATTGGCCTGATCGCTCTTTCCTCTTCTGCTCAGGATATACATTTTTCTCAGTACTACGCCTCGCCTCTTACTCTGAATCCCGCCTTAACAGCAAATATCAATGGGATGTTTCGCGCCAGCTTTAATTACCGCAACCAGTGGTTCACTATTCCGGTATTAAATTCGGTAGCTCCTTACCAAACCTACCAGGCCTCTTTTGATATGCCAATTCTGCGCGAGCGACTGGGAAATGACGGCTTTGGTTTTGGTGGAATGTTTTATGCCGATAAAGCCGGTGATGGCGCATTAACTACTTACTCTGGAATGGTGTCGGTGGCTTATCACAAAGCGGTAGATCGCTATGGCAGGGGAAGAATTTCTCTCGGCATACAAGCAGGAGTGGTTTCTAAGCAGGTAAAAATTTCAGATTTGATTTTTGAAAGCCAGTTAGATGGGTTCAGTTGGAACCCGGCTCTCAGCAACGGAGAAAGTTTCTCCGGTAAGAGCATTATCTATCCCGATGTGAATGTTGGGGCAATGTGGTCACACGCTCCGAAAGACATGTGGAGGTATTATTTGGGCTTTGCCATGAATCACCTTTCCCGACCTAAAGAATCATTTTTAGGCGATGAAACCAACCGGCTGAATTACCGCTATAACGTTCATGCCGGAATGGAGATTTTCCTCGACAAGTATTATGATTTCAGTATTTCGCCCACCTTTCTCTTTATGCTTCAGTCCAATGCACAGGAATATAATTTTGGTTTGGGACTTAACTATTGGGTAAATGATGATGTGGCGGTATTCGGAGGTGCTTTTTATCGCGTAAAAGATGCGGTAATTATGAATCTGGGTGTAGAGTTCTACAATGTTCGTGTGGGTCTGAGTTATGACATCAATCATTCCGGATTGAAAGCAGCATCCAAGGCGCAGGGGGCGGCAGAGGTTTCTTTGGTCTATGTATTTAAAAAAGAACGACCTCAGTCTATTCAGTATGAAAAGTATTGCCCCAATTTTTAATAGAATTTAGAGGATTACCATATACTAAAAGCATCTATTGTTCTAAACAGGATGCTT
>CAZQYO010000474.1:0-1733 GCA_964597415.1 uncultured Chitinophaga sp. | reverse complement strand
ACCTGATGAGCGAAGCAGAGAATCTCTGCACCAGCGTAGCCCTGATAGATGCCGGAAAAATAATAGTGCACGATAATTTGAATACGCTCCTCACCTCTCCTTCAGCGGGCGGACTGGAAGGACTATTTTTAAAACTAACCGGTAAATCGTACCGCGACTCCTAATGTTTAAACTCTGGACTGCCATATTAAAAGATACGCGCATTCTAATTCGCGACAAAGCCGGACTGGCCGTGATGTTTGCCATGCCGGTATTGTTAGTGGTGGTAATTGCCAGCATTCAAAACAGCACCTTCCGCTTGGTGAATGACAACAAAATACCACTGCTCACCTGCAACCGCGATGGAGGAGAAAGCAGCCGGCAATTAGTAGAAGCCCTGCGCAAAATAGGCATGTTCGATGTGCTCACCGAAGACTCCACACTCAACGATAAACAGTTGGGCACAGCCATGCAAAAGAAAGATGCCATGATTGCGGTAGTTATTCCTCATGGCTTTTCGCAAGCCGTGCAGCACAAAGCACAATCCGTAGCCGGCAAAGCATTAGATGAACTGGGCATAGAAGCGGTAAAGAGCGAGAGCGGCAGTGCCTCCGGTGAAGTGCCTCCCGTCACTATGTTTTACAATCCCGTATTGCAAGAGTCATTCCGTTATTCCGTGCAAGGAGCCTTGCAAAGTGCCCAGCAGTTTACCGAAAACCGCGAGGTATTGCAGGCCTTATATCAGGCGCTCAACAATTCAAAACTTTCTGACTCTTTAGAACAATCCATTTTAAATAACCGCTCTGTTATTCGCCAAATACCCGTAGCCCGCAACGGCAGCATAGTGATTCCCAACACCACCCAACACAACGTACCTGCATGGACCATCTTCGCCATGTTCTTTATAGTGGTTTCGCTGAGTACTAATGTGGTGAAAGAAAAACTGAGCGGTAGCTTTGTGCGCCTTAAAACCTTACCTACTAATTACACCTTAGTGTTGCTGGCCAAACAAATCACTTACATAGGAGTTACTTTAGCGCAGGTAGTGGTCATTTTCTCTTTAGGTATTTTCTTATTTCCCTTAATCGGTTTGCCGCGATTAAATTTACCTGCCGACTGGATAGGGTTGGTAGTCGTCTCATTGGTGTGCGGATGGTGCGCAGTGAGTTATGGAATCATCGTGGGGGTATTTGCCAAAACGATGGAGCAGGCCATCGGGTTCGGAGCGGTATCCGTAGTTATTCTGGCGGCTATTGGCGGAATTATTGTACCTGCCTTTGCTATGCCCGAATCACTGCGTTTACTGATGAAATTATCTCCGCTGCACTGGTGCCTCGAGGCCTACTATACCCTGTTTCTCGAAGGCGGACATCTGAAAGATGTGCTGTATAGTTTACTGCCACTGACAATAATTATTTTAGCATTACAAATTATTTCGCTCATAAGATTGAAAAGGCAACACTTAATTTAATACTATTGGAAATGGAGAAAGAGGAAGAAAAACTCAAACTGAAAGAACATATCATTCGTTACTTGAATTTGCTACAGGTAACTCCTGATGATATTAAAGATGATATGCCCATGTTTCGCGAAGGACTGGGGCTTGATTCTATTGATTCCATCGAGCTGGTGGTGATGCTCGAAAGAGAATATGGACTAAAAATTGAAAACCCGAAAGAAGGCCGGCAAATATTGCAGGATGTAAACAGCATGATGGCGTTTATTGAGCAAGGCCGTGCGAAGTTGAACCAGGC
>CAZQYO010000473.1:0-1762 GCA_964597415.1 uncultured Chitinophaga sp. | reverse complement strand
CATTCAAACCGCTACTCTCTATTATACTACCGACACTACACAAGCCTATCAGAGCAGCCCCATGAACTTTAGCGGAAACAATATATGGCAAGGGCAAATACCTGCTCAGGTTGCCGGTACAGAAGTGTTTTACTATATACAAGCCCAGTCCAATTCGGGGAAACAACAAGTTCGCCCCATCGTTGCTCCGCTTGGCTTCTTTCACTTTAAAGTAGCGGGTACAACCGGAATGATAGCAGTAAATACAAAAGCCGAGATTGAAAATATTTTCCCGAATCCTTCTAAAGGAATAACCTGCTTGCCGGTGAAAACGGAAAGGGCATCATTTATCTCTATTAAATGTTTAAATGTATTGGGGGAAACTGTTCAGCAGATTTTTGAAGGCAAAAGCGTAGCTGGTGAAAATAAATTCTTTGTAAACACCGCTGACTTTTCTGCTGGAGTTTATTTCATTCGCTATACCATCGGAGAAAAACACTTTACGAAGAGCTTAGTCGTGCGTTGAGTACTCCGGTTTTCAAAACAAAATAACTACATGAAAATATTGATGGTTTGTATGGGCAATATTTGCCGTTCTCCAATAGCGCATGGCTTATTGCTGCACAAATGCGAACAGATAGGCTTGAACTGGGAGATAGATTCAGCAGGCACATCCAACTGGCACGAAGGCGAACTGCCAAATCCGAAATCCATTGCGGTGATGAAACAAAACGGGATTGACATCACTCAGCAGCCGCCCTATTTGCAAGGAAGATTTGGTCCATTACGACCTTCTGTTTGTGATGGATGGCAGCAACTTTGAGGAGGTAGTGAATATGGCAAATAACGAAAGTGAAATTGCAAAGGTGAAGTGGATATTGAATGAAGTAAGCCCCGGATTGAATCGTGCAGTGCCCGACCCTTATGGACATAGCGAAAAGGAATATCAAGAAGTATATACTTTGTTGGATGAAGCAACCGATAAGATTATTGAAAGGCTTACTAAATTGCAAGCATGAGTGAAGGAAAGAAAATAAAGCCGACTTTATCAAAGGGAACACGTGATTTTTTACCATCGGAGGTGGCCAAGCGCAATTACATTTTCGATACGATTAAATGGGTGTTTCGAAAATACGGCTTTGAGCAGATAGAAACTCCGGCTATTGAAAAATTAGAAACTCTGACGGGTAAATACGGAGAAGAAGGTGATAAACTGCTGTTTAAAATTTTAAATAGTGGAGATTATTTAGCAGAAGTTAGAAAACAGAAAACAGAAATCAGTGAATTAGAGTCGAAAGAAATAACTCCGCTTATTGTAGAAAAGGGACTGCGTTACGATCTAACCGTTCCACTCGCACGCTATGTGGTGCAACATCAGGATCGGTTAACTTTTCCTTTCAAGCGTTTTCATATTGGTCCGGTTTGGCGGGCCGACCGCCCACAGAAGGGACGTTATCAAGAATTTTACCAGTGTGACGCAGATGTAATTGGCAGCCTCTCTCTACTCAACGAAGTGGAGTTGACAATGATTTATTTAGAAGCGTTTAAACAGCTCCAAATCCCCGTTGAAATCAAAATAAACAATAGAAAGCTTATAGATGCGATTCTGGATAAAGTTGGAATAGTTGATCAGAAGCCGGAAGTAATCACTGCGATTGATAAACTTGATAAAGTGGGCTGGCTGGGAGACAAAGGCGTTTCTTCTCAGTTGCTGGAGTTTGGAGTAAGTCCCGATCAAATAGAGCGTTTGCACAGCTACCTTATAAACACAAATTATCTCTCA
>CAZQYO010000472.1:0-1763 GCA_964597415.1 uncultured Chitinophaga sp. | reverse complement strand
ACTTGAGAAACTAAAAATCAAGAAGCCGCATCAAATTTGCTTTTGATACGGCCTCCTTTGTTGTTATTTCAACTGTTTATTACTTCTTCATCTAATCGCCCTGCTATTACGGCTTTTTCTAACTGCCCGATTGTAAGCTCCTTTGTCTGCCGCTTCTTTTTCCCTGTAAACATCCTGATGATTGCAGGCAATATCGGGTCTCCTTCATCTCCAAAATAATCACCTATAGGGAACTGGCTAACATCAACATTAAACTCTTTGCCAAACGCTATTAAAAACTCATCAGAGTCATCGCCTGTAATTTTCAACCCCTTTTCAATAGAGGTTTCTCTTTTTATTTCTTTCTTCTTAAATAGCAATGGCCACGGTAAAGTATATCCAAAGCCTTGCTCTGAAATAAATTTTTTAAGTCTATCAAAGATTTCATCACTCATTTGATTTCGGTTTACTATTTACAGGTTCTTGTTCCGCTTTTATTTCTTTAATGTTCTTATTATGTACAAGTACCGTACTGCCTGTTACAAAATAATTGTGATTACCATCTACTTCAATATTATAAACTGTAACAGCTTTGCTTAATTCTTTAATGCCGCTTATTTTAATTGTTGCTTTACTGTCGGAAGATTTGAGTACATAACCAGCTTGCAGGTCTTTTGTTTTTATCCATCCTTTACCAACTACATAAAACGGGTGTTCTGCTGTTACATTGATAGTTTCATTACCTGCTGCTATTTCATAAATACCCTGTGTTGTTCTGTTTAGTGTATTAACAACCCTACTTAATTCTACTTTATCTATTTCAATATTGTAAGAATAAACAGTATCGCCAGTTTTTATATTTTCAATTGGTGTTAAACTATTTTTGGAGTACACAAGTGTGCCTGATGCAAAACAAATAACTTCTTTCCATTGTGTGCCATCTGCTTCCGTATGAGTAACTGTACTTAAACCTGTACCATGCCATTCTTTTATAGCCCCAATAATATCTTCCCTGTTATCCCATATATCCTTACCCAAAAGCACCCAACCCACTCCAGGAATAGCTCTACCTAAAAGCCCTCCACCTCGCATTAATATTTTTTGAGCGACTTTTTTTACGATTACATTTTTTACCTTCTTATCTATAATCTTACGGGTTTTCCATGCTATAGCTCTTGGTATAACAGAAGCAACAGAAGTGCTTTTATTAACTCCTGCTTTAAAGCCATGCCCATCAAACAGCCATTTTATCACTCTTGCATCTTTAGGAATAGTCGGCTGTCCTGCAAGGATTAATATTGGGCCTAATGGGCTAACACCACTCTTTTTAGTTGCAGTAACTGTAACATTAGGTAATACTTTTCCTTTAGCTGTATCTAACCCCATCGGGTCTATAAAATTCATTGGGTTATTGCCCACATAAGCATAGGGGCTTTCATTGTAATGCATCGCAGAGTTTTCTGCTGTTATCGCACTTATAGGGCTTAATGTGTTTAATATGCCTGCTCCTTTTCTACTTTCTCTTAAATCATATTCGCCAGCTTCATAGCCTTCATTTTCTAACTCTTGCTCATAATCATTCCAATATTCATCTTCTTGTAAAGGGTCTGGTGTGTGCCATCTCCCAATCTGCCCATCATACATCCTCGCCCCATAATCCAACCACTCCAATCCACTTCCATCTGAGAACTCTTTTCTTTGCTCTTCTTTACCGTTGTATTTATATTTATTCTCCGCACCACCAAATGCCAACGCCTTACTACTAATCCCCTGCATTACTAAAC
>CAZQYO010000471.1:0-1781 GCA_964597415.1 uncultured Chitinophaga sp. | reverse complement strand
GCTTTCTGCTCACTATGTTTAAAAGTAACATTATTATAAATAGTGTAGCCGCCTTCAGATACATCACGAATGAACTTCAGAGGCAACATTGTTTCAGGGTCAATATAACTTTCATATTTATCGCGCACCTTAAAGAACCAGTCATACGATTTGTAAGTTTCCCCGTAGCCGATAGCATGATAGCATGGCTTATTATTATAGGTAGATTGTTCTAAAGTGAAGGTGGCTTCGCCGGCGCTTAACCAGATTACGCCCCATTTGCAGGCAATCTTGTAAGTAAGTTTTTCTCCCGTTTTAAAAGCATTGTTTGTTACACCACACAGTTCTGTGGAAGGTGTGGTATAGGAAGAAAAAAGTAACACAGTGGTTGTACAAAACGAGAAGAGCAAAAGTTTTATTTTCATACTATTGATTTTTCAGAATTCTTTTTTACCAGGATAAACCACAGCCCGATGATTGCCGGAATTATCAGATTCACTAACCATAAACTAAATGCCGCAGAAAGGATTCCCCATTCATTGTTTGAAACATAACTTAGAAAAAATAATGCCACACTTCCCCGAATGCCTAATTCTGCTATGGCTATGGAGGGAATAATGGTTTGTACCAGAAAGATTAATGCTATCATCACACACCCGTTAACCCAGGAAACGCCTACGCCGAATAAAGTCAGGAGTAGTAAGTATTGCAGTGTAAAAGTTATGTAACGAAGTATGGAAAGGTTAAGTATGACAAGCAACTCACTATATGAGTAATGACGGATTACCTTGAGGTAAGCAATCCACTTCCTGAGCCATAAAACTCTTTCAAGCTGTTGTTCAAACAAACGGATATTGAAGTAGAAAAGTAAAACAAAAACCAACAACGCCACTGCAAAAAATACCCAAACGGTTTGCAGCCAGAACGAATGATGATGAACGGCAGGGAATTTCAATACGAAAATAATCAGCGCAACAGCCCCCATTAATAAGGTAGCAAGAATCTGTCCGAGACTGCCGATAAGTGTTACAACTATTGCACGCCACACATTGGTATTACGGATATAAAAAAGACGTCCTGCATATTCGCCAATCCGGTTGGGTGTGAATACGGAATAAGTAACTCCGCAGAAGATGGCTTTGTAAGAATCAGAAAAGCTTACTGTGTCAATTTTATTTATCAACCGTTGCCATTTACGCGCCTCAAAAGCCCAGTTAACAAACATGAGGATAAAAACAACAACCAGCAGTAGCCATACATCCGGCGAAATACTTTTTTGAAACAACTCGATGGTCCGTTGTAAATCTTTTTTTAAATAAACCTGATGATAGATGGCATACGATAACAGTAACAGTGTTGCGACTTTTAAAGCCAACACTAATTTTTTATTGGTGGATATATTGCCGAAAAAAATTTTCACCTGCGAAATGTAAAACTATATTTTTAGTGGCAGTTAGCAGTTCCTGAATTTATACTATGAATAAGAAAAAGGAAATAGACATCATGACGGACTATGACCACATGGTTGTTGTTACCAGTTGTTACTGCTATCTGCCACTTTGTTAGAACTTATTACTTCTTGCTACTTTTATAAAATGAATTCAGCTATTGAAAAAATTATTCTCGGAATTGATCCCGGTACGAATGTATTGGGTTATGGTCTTTTGAAAGTTGCCAGGGGTAAAATCCTGCTGATTGAAATGGGAGTAATTCATCTTGCTTCACAACCGAACCATTATGAAAAACTGAAAAAGATATTTTCACGCCTGCGCACCATCATTAAAAATCATAAGCCGGTGGAA
>CAZQYO010000470.1:0-1794 GCA_964597415.1 uncultured Chitinophaga sp. | reverse complement strand
GCACCGCGCCTTTACCGCTCCTGAAGAATGTATAATGATTGGCGACAACATTAACACCGACATCCGAGGAGCCAAAAATGCGGGGATAGATCAAGTCTATTTTAATCCCAATAAACAGCGTGTGCCGGAACCGGTAACCTACCACATCGCCACTTGGCTTCAGATGAAGGATTTTCTATAATCTACTAAAAACAAAAACGCCCCGGCAGGTTAGCCAAGGCGTTTCAAAAAGGTAAACTATCCAATAAATTATTGCCCTAAATATGCTTTCAGTGCTTTACTGCGGGACTGAGAACGAAGTTTGGTGATGGCTTTATCTTTTATCTGACGAATACGCTCGCGGGTAATGCCGAGTTGGTCGCCTATATCTTCCAGTGTCATGGGGTGCTCTACTCCAATACCGAAGAACAGTTTGATAACTTCTTTCTCTCTGTCTGTCAACGAAGCTAAAGTGCGCTCGGTTTCTATACGGAGCGAATCCTTATAGTCCAAATGTTTATCGGTAACTTCTGCATTGGCATTTTCTAATACATCAATCAGTGCATTCGATTCACCATCTGTAAAGGGGGCATCCATAGACACGTGGCGGGCAGAAATTCCCAAAGTAGCCTCTACTTCTTCTACCGTAATTCCCATGACCACCGATACCTCTTCAGGAGTTGGTTCGCGCTGGTATTTCTGCTCCAGTTCGCTGAATATTTTGTTGATTTTGGTAAGTGATCCCACTTTATTCAAAGGGAGACGAACCATACGGCTATGCTCGGCCAAAGCCTGAATAATGCTCTGACGAATCCACCACACCGCATAAGAGATGAATTTAAATCCGCGGGTTTCGTCAAATTTTTGAGCCGCCTTCACCAATCCGAGGTTCCCCTCATTAATAAGGTCGTTTAACGAAAGTGAATTGTTTTGGTATTGTTTGGCCACTGAAACCACGAAACGCAAATTGGCACGGGTTAGTTTCTCGAGTGCTGATTGATCGCCCTGCCGAATTCTGCGTGCCAACTGCACCTCCTCCTCCGGAGTCAGCAAGTCTTCTTTACCTATTTCTTGAAGGTACTTTTCAATAGATTGGCTTTCGCGGTTAGTAATTGATTTTGAAATCTTTAGTTGTCTCATTAAAACCTCCTGTTAATTATTTTTTCATAGAAGAAAGTGACCGTAGCGAAAAGGACGCGCGAAGATAGAATTTATTCTGAAAATGACGATCTTGTATATAGAGTGTTGGATTTAGCCAATTTACTCTCCATTTTTCATTTTCAAACACTGGCTTCGGGCTTCATGTTTAACGCTATACATTCAATGTAATATCATAAACGATTAAAGGCAAGGGTTGTTTGCACTTTTTTTAAAAAATAATTCTTTTTGACATTGCCATCGCGTGTTGCCACTCTGCTTTGACGAACCAACACTTCAAATATTGTGCCTTGTGTTCACCGGAAGCCATAAGCGCATACGGAGATACACCTATCCGACACACTTGTTAAAAGCAAGAAATGCCTTCAGAAAATCCTCTTAATATTGGAGTATCTCTTCCATTGCACGGCTCACTTTCTCAGTGCTTGGCAGCATGGCTATCTCCAAATTTTCGTTCAGCGGAATCGCAGGGGTATCCACTGAGCCTATAATTTTTACAGGAGCATCTAAATACCGGAAACAGTTGGCGGATATTCTTCCGGCCAATGCTTCAGCAAAAGAATGAGTGATGGTTTCTTCGGTGAGCACCAATACCTTCGCGTGTTTTTTGACAGCGGTGTAAATTGCTGCTTCATCTAAGGGATGAAGAGTGCGTAG
>CAZQYO010000469.1:0-1799 GCA_964597415.1 uncultured Chitinophaga sp. | reverse complement strand
GCGGGAACTGAAGCCACAATCCCCATAGTAATCATCAAAATAAAGTATCCAACAATAATGGTCGAGGTTAAAACTGTCTTTTTCATAACTTATGACTTTAATGCGGTTAAAAATTATTGACTTAATAAATCATGCCTTATCAGCTATTTGACGATGCAAAGATATATCCAACAAAAGGTATTATGCAATACATACTACTATATTTTTTTTAAAAAATTGCAATACGCTGATTTTCAGGATAGTAAAAATTATCGTTTCCGGTCTTAGAATTGAAAATTGGCTGAAAGAGGGCTGAAATTGGGGTGCTTGTTAATCGTGTGAGGGGGTGCGAAATCAGATTTTACACCGGTCGTTCACGTCTTGCTGTTTTAGATTAACCCTTGCTCTGACCATTCTAAACTACCCGCTGAACAGGGGGAGGTGATGAGTAAGGTGGAAACTTAAAATAGATGGCGCAGTAAGGCGCCAAGTATTTTAATTTTTTGTTTTACTAAACACCCGCCTATTCATCGCGTTGTTTTAAAGAGATTACTTCTATTCTACTACGGTTTACCGCTAAATTGCAAGGAGGAAATGATTAGGGGAAATTGGAGGTTTGCTTTCTCACACCATTTACCGCAGCACCTTAAAATGTGTAAAAATAGCTTACTAATGCCCTCTTTTAAAATTATGTTTGCCCCAAAAATTAAGCGAATATGAAAAAGACTCTACTCCTGAATTTACTACTTTGCTTTATGCTCTTTTCGGTGCAGGCACAGGACAGCATTGCAAAGCCAAAAAAGAAAAAGATAGAACTGCCCAATGGCGATGGATTCTATAATAAAGATTCTACCTGGGTGTTTGGTGGTTATGTGGGGGCATCTGTGAGCCAAACCGCCCTGTATCAATGGGGGCCAGGTGGCAACAATAATTTCTCTTTTCTGATAAATGCAAGCGGCTATGCCAAATACAAAAAAGGGAAACTGATGTGGGATAATAGTGTAGAGGCAAAGTTTGGGATGGTGGCCAATGGCCTTATCCGCTCCAAAGCACTGGCGCAATCTAATCTTCAAAAAAACATAGACCTGCTGGCGCTAAAATCTTCTTTTGGTTATGAAATTACCAAGTCGCTTTATGCCTCGGCTAAGGTGAGTTTTGAAAGTCAGTTTTCGCCTACTTATGATTACTCCCTCACCGATACCAGCAATGGACGTTTTAGGCGATACACGGTTTCAAAATTTGCGGCACCGGCTGTGCTGACTATTGGCCCCGGCCTTACTTGGAAACCCAAAGAATATTTCACGCTTTTCTTTTCACCGGTATCGGGCAAAATGACTTTTGTAACGAAAGATGATCCGGGACGCGACACAACCAAGGCTATTGACGGCACATTTACGGATCGTTATTATTCCGATATAGATGAAACCCGATTTGGATTGAAACGCGGATCCGGTTTTATGGGGGAATTGGGTTGGGAACTCGACCTCCTTTTCCAGAAAGACATAGTGAAAAATGTAAACTGGAAATCACACCTCAATGTGTTCGGAGCCTATATGAATGGCAGCTACAACACTATTTTACCTAAGTATTACTCCGATCAGGACTCGCTGGGCGCTATTACTATCTCTGAAAAGACGAAACATATCCCTATAGTGAAATGGGAAAACGATATCGTGTTTAAAGTAAACAAGTGGTTGAGCGCGACTCTTTCTACCAAGTTTGTATATCAGTACAACGCTCAAGTGCCTATTGATACCAGAAAGAACGAAACCGGCAAAAAAGGTCCTGATGGGATAACGGATATGGATAAGACCGGGCAG
>CAZQYO010000468.1:0-1803 GCA_964597415.1 uncultured Chitinophaga sp. | reverse complement strand
TGAAAGTGGCAATCGCTAATTGCTTTAATAAGGGATCAAATTCGACAGGGTTATCAATATGCTTCACCACAGCTAAATGTTTTCTGAATAACGGAAGGGTAATGATGAAGAGAAACTGCATACTGCTGCGAAGGTTCAACAGCACAAACACCACACTAAACAGCAAGGCGGCAATAATAAGAAGTCTGTGATATTGCTTTGCTTTGGCAAGCCCCATCTTCACTACTAAAGTATTTTTACCCGCTTTGGCATCGCTCAGATGGTCGCGCATATTGTTCAGATTAAGCACCCCTGCGGCAAAAAAGCCAATAGAGCAAGAGGGCAAAAGCACAGAATAATGGAGCGTATGCGATAACAGGTAGTAGCTGCCGCCTACGCCCACCAAACCAAAAAACAACAGCACAAACACATCGCCTAATCCCCGATAACCATAAGGGTTTTCGCCTATGGTGTATTTGATGGCTGCCGCTATGGCTCCCAAGCCCAGCGCAAAAAACAAAACGGAATAAGTGTTTACCGTATCTCCAAAAGCCTGATACAAGAGCAATGTTCCCGAAAGCAGGGAGAGAATAACCGTGAGGATAATGCCCGCTTTAATTTCAAAAAAGGAGAGAAGGCCGGACTGCACCGCCCGCTTTGGGCCTATGCGCTCGTCATTGTCTGTTCCTTTTTGATGATCGCCATAGTCATTTGCTAAGTTGGAGAGTATTTGGAGAAAAAGAGTAGTGAGCAGGCAAAGTGCCAATACCGTTTTGTTGAAACTCTCCGGATTTTCGGAATAGGCAATACTGCTTTCGGTAATGATGGAGGAAAGCGCTAAGGGCAAAGTTCTCAATCGGAAGGCGTGAAGCCAGACCAGCATTTTACTCACATATTCCCTTTTATCTCTTGCTGATAAAAGTGCCCCGTTTCGTGCAGATAAGCCAATATGAGATGAACCACCTGCTCAGTTTTTGTTTTGGGCAACAGCACTTCAAAGTTATTGCGCAACCGCTCTACCACATGACTTACCAAGTCCTCTTCCTTAATTACTTTTCCCGCACAAGCATCCCATTTTTCAATAAAAGCATTTAGGATGGTGTAGGCTTCATCTTCCGAAATATGAAAGTCAATGTATTTGTAGATAAACTTGACCGTGTCGAAATACTCCGGCTTGTCAGTTTTAGGCGGGTTCCAGTTATCTAATGCGCAACTCATGTAATGCCGAAAATAAGGATTGAGATTTATTCTGACAAATATAAACGGTATTGCCCTACGGTGGGTAACTGTTCTCCTTTATTAATCCCCGAAGCAGCACCAAGTGTATAGGTTTCTCTTCTACCCCTTATTTTTTAATCGCAAAAATAGAGGGAGTGAATTTCTGCCAAGCCCCATTGGCCAACCTTCTTTACGGAAACTTAGGGAACTTGCTCCAGTCCGGCTTGCGCTTTTCGAGAAAAGCATTCTTGCCTTCTTTTGCTTCTTCGCTCAGGTAATACAGCAAAGTAGCATTGCCGGCCAGTTCCTGAATACCGGCTTGCCCATCTAACTCTGCATTGAACGAAGCCTTTAACATGCGAATAGAAAGAGGGGATTTCTCTTGTATCTTTTTGCACCACTCTACAGTGACATCTTCTAACATCTCGCGCGGCACCACTTTATTTATCAATCCCATATCTAAGGCCTCTTGTGCGCTGTACTGGTCGCACAAAAACCAAATTTCACGGGCTTTTTTCTGTCCCACACAACGAGCTAAATAGCTGGCACCAAAACCACCGTCAAAGCTGCCCACCTTAGGGCCGGTTTGCCCGAATACCGCATTCT
>CAZQYO010000467.1:0-1803 GCA_964597415.1 uncultured Chitinophaga sp. | reverse complement strand
AAACTGAACGCTGAAATTGAAAAAATTGACCCCAACGCATTTGTCGTGATGAGCACTGTGAAAGACATCAAAGGGGGAATGACTAAGAGGCGCCCCCTAAAACATTAGGCAGTTAACTTAGCACCGCCACCCCGGGTTTCTGTAAAAAGAAATGCCTCCCCAAAAGAGAAGGCATCTTGACTTTCAAGAAATAGACAGCTCTCTATTTCTGGTATTTCTTCTTGAATTTATCAATACGTCCCGCAGTATCTACAAACTTCATTTTGCCGGTGAAGAATGGGTGCGACTCGTTAGAAATCTCTAACTTAATAAGCGGATATTCGTTCCCGTCTTCCCATTTCATAGTTTCTTTGGAGTTAGCGGTGCTTTTTCCTAACCATGATTTATCTTGAGAAATATCTTTAAAGATAACGGTTCTGTAGTTCGAAGGATGAATTTCTTTCTTCATTTTTTACCTGAATTTTGGGATGCAAAACTAATTCTTTTGCGGAAAAATGCAACTCTATACCGCAGAGTGCTGAGATTTCATTTTTGAAACTGAAGGCTGTCTAAGCCGGAGGATATAATCGCGTCTTTATCCGAGTATATGTGTATATCCTTATTCTCTCTTTCAACTGTGCTTGTAATTCAACGGTATCTTGAAAATGAAAAGGCGCTATTCGATACCGAATAGCGTCTTTGAAACTGAAGGGGGGGGCTGTATTAATGAATAAGCAATTTACCTGTGTTTGTTTTGTTGCCATCCGACAGACGGAACAGATAAACGCCATCGAATAGTTCTTGGGAGAGGGTGTTCACTACTCCCGGCTGCAAGTATTGTTTAAATACTATTTGTCCGTTTACATTTATCAATTCTATTGAAGGGTGGCTCATTTCAGAATTTCGGAGATCTATGACTGCTTGTCCGTGGTGGGCATATACTTTTACAATGTCGTTTACCTCACCTATACCGTTTGGCTCCTGGGCAATAATTACTACTTCCTGAGAGGAGAACTCATCGTTGTAACTATTGGTCATTTTGCAAATCACATAGTAAGTATTAGCCACTGCAAAATTGGGCAGATAAGTAGCATTGGTCTGTACGGGATTAAAATCGCTATAAGCAAGGCCCGATATTTCAGAGTATAACCAATGATAAGTACAAGGTTGAGAAGCGATGGCGGTAATCGCATTGCCATCCTCCCCGGCAGTTATCCACTGCGTATCAGAGGGGCTTATGTTTACTTCAAAAGGCACAATTTGCAAATCGTTG
Source organism: uncultured Chitinophaga sp. (assembly GCA_964597415.1). GTDB lineage: Bacteria > Bacteroidota > Bacteroidia > Chitinophagales > LD1 > Bog-950. Next base: position 551 of record CAZQYO010000467.1, on the reverse strand, counting down.
CCGTTATCGGTTCCGGTAATAGCAGGGTCGGTGCTCACAACGCGAATACGGTAAGCACTGCCGGCTGTTGCCCCATTAGGTATGGTCGCAGATATTGTACCGATAGCCGAGCCGTTGAGGGTTCCTATCTCTACAGGATTGCTAAAGCTGCCATTCTCATCAGAAAGTTGTGCTTTGAACACATTGCCGCCATTAAATACCACGTCCGAAGTGAAAGTTACATTAGTCTGCACGGTAGCACTTGGAGAAACCAAGAAAGGTGAACCACTCACTGTTGAAGTATTGATAGTCGTTCCATTCTGCACTACTATCTCCACTTCATTACTTGTTACCGTATCGCTGTACTGATTTACAGAAAGGCACACCACATAGTAAGTGCCCGGTATAGCAAAATTAGGCGTGTAGGTGTTGCCTGTTTCAGCAGTGCCAAAACTCCCATAACCACTGCCGCTGTTAGTGGAATATTTCCATTCTTGAGTAGCACTTTGAGAGGCGGTAACGGTGATAGGGGTGCCGTTCGAGATGCCGGTGCGGCTGTACGCGCCCATTAT
>CAZQYO010000466.1:0-1813 GCA_964597415.1 uncultured Chitinophaga sp. | reverse complement strand
TAAATATTAATTGGTCTTTTTAAAGAATATCAATTAGGTTTTTCTCTGGGTGTTTCTCGCAGCGTTCGCAGCGAAGCGGCGTTCGCAATGACAATTTTTTTGTGGTTGCTGCGCCACTGCATGCCGTCAGCCGGGTTTGCAGGCACTGTCTGTTCGTTTGAATAACCGGTGGCAAAACAACAGTTTAATTTTTATTTTTTCGTTTAGCCTTATCCGATACGTTCTCCGGCACTTGCATTGTACCTTGCAGGTGATCTGTCACGGCACGGGTAAGATCACCTGCAGCAGCGGGGGTAAAGGGAGAAACGGTATGCACTTCATAACCCCCGTGTTTCCATTCCGCCGCTGTGGGCATATAGCCAAACCACCCGTTGGTATAACCAAAATAAAAAGTGTACATAAAGGGGGAACGGCTTCGCACTTCATTGGATACTTCACAAAACAATTCAAGCGGAGCGCTCCAAATTGCAATATCCTCATTTAATTTCAGAAATCGCACCGGAAGCTGAACCAGTGTATCGCCCGATTTGGTGTTTTTGGAGTAATGCTTCAAATCAGCGGGCCATGCCAGTGCCGGCTTTTTTGGGGTTTCTACAATGATTTCATCTGGCTGGAGTTTCACGTTACTAACCGGGTATTTGATGTTACTGTTTGCTTCTACTATTTTATCTCCCAGCAGTACCCGGAACTCGCCCAAATGGCCTGCAGCGGCATTAGGATAAACGCTGTAGATGGGAGCGAGGTTTCCGGCAGCACCATTAATGAATAGCATGGGTGCGCCAATTTTTTCTTCTACATATTCGGCCACAGTGCCGGGAGCGTCTCCACTAATCTTGAGGTTGGCTCCGCTCATAACGGTACCGTGTATGGGATAATTTGCCATCAGGGCTATTGGTTTACCATCCGGCTTATCAATACGCAAAAGTCCAATGCGCCTATCCACCGGCCCGTCGGGATTCATGCCCAGCGATGCCTCCCCATTTACATCAATTGCCCTGCGGTTAATATTAGCCTGCGAAAAACCCCAACCCACACTGAGTTTTGCTTCCGTAAGCTTACTGCGTGCGTCGCCTATACCTTCTATCAGCTTCTGCTCTATCATTGCCGTATAGGCGGCATCTATTGTATGTTGTATTCGGTTTCCCAAATACACGCCGTATAATCCCATTTCGCCAAACTCGGGTGCCGAGTGGGTATGCGTAACCGTCCACCATACATTTAATGGATTTATTCCGTAACGCTTTTGGAGTGATGCGGCTACTTTATCATATTCCGAAGGAGAATACAGGCACACATCGGATGAGATGATAAAGAATTGGGTAGTGCCATCATCCAAAGCAACAATCTTATGATAAATGCGATCGAGTACTCCCTGGGATTTGCGCTCCTGGTAGCCTAACAAGTATTGCGCGTCATTGGGCGTGATGTCTATTTTTACCACCGATGCTTTGAGTTGGGCGCGGGTGGGAGATGGCAAAAGCAATGCACTGCAGATGAACAAAACGAACATCGGAAAAAGTACATTTTTTCCCCATCGTCTAAACAAAACGATTTGAATTAACGTACCAGTTGTTTTGAGTTTGTACTTCAAGATTGCCATGTTAAATCATAAAGACTAAAGCCCGGCGTTTATACCCAAGCCCATCTCGTCAATTTTCTGTTTTTGCAATGAGCAGGTAAAAATATTTTTAAACTTCGCATCAAATTAATGACACCGCATCATTTCCTTTTGTACTATCTGGAGTTTGATTCTGTTAGTCCTGAAGTCGCGCCGGGGGTCTTCCTCCAAGGCTATTGCGGGCAGCCAGACCCC
>CAZQYO010000465.1:0-1817 GCA_964597415.1 uncultured Chitinophaga sp. | reverse complement strand
GTGTACCTGCACGGCTTCAGTAGTTACCTTCATCGCTGTTTCCGAAGCAAAAACCTTGGCCATAGCAGAGGCTATATCGTAGTTCTTTCCTTGATCTTTAAGCCGGGCTGCTTTATATACTAATAATCGGGCAGCTTCTATTTCGGTCGCCATATCGGCCAGTTTAAAAGCCACCGCCTGATGATTAATAATTTCCTTGCCGAAAGCCTTGCGCTCTTTGCTGTAAGCAGCCGCCAACTCGTAAGCTCCCGCAGCTATGCCCAGTGCCTGAGCAGCAATACCAATCCGTCCACCACTCAATGTTTTCATGGCAAACTTAAAGCCGAAGCCATCTTCACCGATGCGGTTTTCCTTTGGTACTTTTACATCGTTGAAGAGAAGTGTATGAGTATCACTGGCTCTTATTCCTAATTTATCTTCTTTTTTCGCCACTTCAAAACCGGGCATCCCTTTCTCTACTACCAACACATTAATTCCCCGGTGACCTTTCGAAACATCCGTTTGGGCAATTACCAGATAAGTGGAAGCACTGCCGCCATTGGTAATCCAGTTTTTAGTGCCGTTGAGCAGGTAATGGTCGCCCATGTCTATGGCAGTAGTCCGTTGTGAAGTAGCATCACTGCCCGCTTCGGGTTCGCTCAGGCAAAAGGCTCCTATTTTTTCCCCCTTTGCTAAGGGCACCAAATATTTCTGCTTCTGCTCCTCTGTTCCAAATTCCTCCAAGCCCCAACAAACCAAAGAATTGTTGACACTCATAATCACAGAGCAGGAGGCATCTATCTTTGAAATCTCTTCCATTGCAATCACATAACTCAGCGTATCCATACCACCGCCTCCATATTCAGGGGAAACCATCATTCCCAGAAAACCGAGTTCAGCCATTTTGCGAACTTGTTCTTTAGGGAAAGTCATGGTAGAGTCTCTTTCTATTACTCCGGGCTTGCAATCATTTTGGGCAAAGTCACGAGCAGCCTGCCGGATCATTAAATGTTCCTCAGTTAAATCGAAATTCATAATGTTGTATTTGGGTTAATTCTCAAGGGATTTCTCGCTTCTTTTTAAAGAGCCACGAAGATAATCGCTAAATGATGTTCAACAAGTAAAAAAAATATAGGGGGGGGGCATTGTACTTTCTGAAAATAATGTATCTTCCCTCCGTTAAATAATATATATATGAAAGGTCGTCCGCCAAGCAGGAACAAAGGTCTCAGAGATGGTTATTATCTTGAGGTATTTAATAAAGGAGCCAATACAGGCATCAAAATCCGAAAGGAAACGGAAGCCGAAATGGTAGAAGCGGTAGAGGAATACCGCAAGGAGAACAAAACGGTTACGGTTCTCGGAGAACACAAAAAGGGGGAATGGATGAATCCGGCCACCGCTAATCGCAAGTCCGGCAGTTCTAGGCGACAGGCTAAGAGAGCGCAGGAGTTGGAACAGAAAAAAGTCGCTAAGGAAGTGAAGAAAGCTGCGGTCGTTAAAAAGGCGGCCGAAGATGCGAAGTCCAAACCGGTGGTAGCTAAAAAAGAAGCTAAGAAGAAAGCTAAGAAGGAAATTAAAAAAGCACCGGCTAAAGCTCCTGCGAAAGCAACTAAAAAGAAAGTTGCCGTAAAGAAGAAGAGCAAATAGGGTAAAGTTTGACTCCCCAAAAAGTATAAGGAGTATCCTTGTGCTTTTCTTAGACATGTACTGCTTCTAAATCAAACAAAAAATCCGAAAGTTCATTTCGGATTTTTTGTTTTCGATTAGTAATAGATAGATTGGGTATTCCCGTAAATAATTTTTCCGTATCAGCCAGATAGGCGATTTCTATTCAG
>CAZQYO010000464.1:0-1837 GCA_964597415.1 uncultured Chitinophaga sp. | reverse complement strand
CCATCCCGTCTCCGGATTTCCTTTCTTCAGCACAATCGCATTAAGTAGGCCTTTGCCTCTGATTTGCTCTATAAGCGGATGATGGATTTTATTTAATTCTTGCCGAAAGTATTTGCCGAGATAAAAAGCGTTGTACACTAAGTTATCTTCTTTAATTACCTGCAAGGCCGCCATGGCTACCTTACAAGCCAATGGGTTGCCTCCGTAAGTAGAACCATGTTCTCCGGGCTTAATGGTTAACATCACCGGATTATCTGCCAATACCGCACTCACCGGCAAGGTACCGCCACTCAATGCTTTTCCAAGAATCAGAATATCGGGGCGCACATCTTCCCAGTCGCAGGCTAACATTTTGCCGGTTCGGGCAAGCCCTGTTTGAACTTCATCTGCAATAAATAATACTCCTGCGCTTTCACATAGGTATTTAGCTTTGGCCAAGTAGCCCTCGTCCGGCACCACTACTCCAGCTTCTCCTTGTATTGGCTCTACTAAAAACGCGGTCACTTCTTTATCCTCTAATGCTTTAGCTAAGGCACTTAAATCATTGTAAGGAATCTTCACAAAGTTTGGAACAAAGGGACCGAAACCGCTGTAGCTGGAAGGATCGGTAGAAGCAGATATCGCCAGCAATGTTCTGCCGTGAAAATTATTTTCAGGCACAATAATTTTTGCTTTGTTCTCCTTGATCCCCTTTACCTCATAAGCCCATTTACGAGCCAATTTAATGGCGGTTTCTACCGCTTCCACCCCGGTATTCATGGGCAGCACTTTATCGTATCCGAAATATTCTGTGATATATTTTTCATATTCCCCCAACACATTATTGTAAAAAGCGCGAGAGGTCAAGGTCAGTTTCTCTGCTTGTTTGCGCAGCACATCAGTGATCAGCGGATGGCAATGACCCTGATTTACGGCACTGTAAGCCGATAGAAAATCATAGTACCGTTTTCCCTCTATATCCCATACATAAACTCCACGCCCTCTTTCTAATACCACAGGTAAAGGGTGATAGTTGTGTGCTCCGTGCTTTGCTTCTAATTCGATTAGGTACTCTGACTTTGTTGCTGTTTCAGTTGTCATATTATTTAAATTTCGTTTCAAAAATAAGTAAATAAGCTATATCGAACGGCAATTGGTTTTTGTTTCCGAATACCAGACAGACTTAGATAATGCAAAGCGGGTTGCGCAAAAAAAATATTCTGAAAATAAAGTGAGCCACATATACTAATAATGTTAAAGAGCCGTTAGTGGCACTTCTCACCGGATACTGCTAAGGGCAAGCCCTATATAGATAGAGAACACGGATGTCCATTCTCCTAATATAAATGTAGGATAAGAGAGCTAATTAGTTCTAAAAGCCAATAGCCAAACCAACCGCGCCAAATACTTTTTGGCTGAAACCCTTAGCTACGTAACTGTATGGCGTTCCAAACATATCGGTGGTATTTATAGTAGTGCGGTACTTATCGCTGCGCCAGTTCACGTTCATATTAATAGCCAAATTTGCTCTGCTTTTGCTATAGAATTTAACCCCAAAGCCTGCGGAAGCCGTAGGCCCACCGTAGCTCTTAGTGTGGTTTGGATTGCTGACAAAAGGGTTGACCGGGTGGGCAGCATAGCCGGCTTCGAGAAAATAATAAGGGGTAACTCGCTTGCGAAGAATTTCACCGGAGTAGTGAAGATAAACGGGGATGTATAGTCCATTATTAACGCGGGTATTGTCAAAAACGTGTTTGGTATCGTTGAAGCCATTAGCAAAAGAAACCGCATCAAATCCAAAACCGATCCCTACAAAAGCGAAGCGATTGAATTTGAAACCCCGTAGAAAACGCAGCCC
>CAZQYO010000463.1:0-1843 GCA_964597415.1 uncultured Chitinophaga sp. | reverse complement strand
AATAAGGGGTTCGGCAGAGTAGGTGTCACGGGCGTAGGCATCTGCCTCATATTCATTTTTGCGGCTGAATATATTCATAAACAAGCCTAGTATTAACGAAATTGGGGAATAGATAAGCGAAAAGGTGACGAGTGAAAGATAGAAACTGCTTTGCTTTGCCCCTAACACTTCTGCCATTAAAGGACTGCCTGCCAATAGACCAAAAATGAAAAACATAACTCCCATCTGCAAAATGGAAAGCACGATAGATTGCAACACATGTTTTTTCTTATAATGTCCTACCTCATGCGCCATCACGGCTGTTATTTCATCGGTAGTCATGTCTTTAATCAAAGTATCATACAATACGATATTCTTCTTGTGCCCTAACCCGCTGAAGAAAGCGTTGGCTTTAGAACTCCGTTTGCTGCCGTCAATAACAAAGATGTTGGTCAAAGGAAAATTGACTTTCGCGCTATAGTTTTCAATAGACTGTCGCAAGTCACCGGCTTCTAAAGGAGTAAGTTTATTGAAAAGGGGCAGTAGTAATGTCGTGTAAAACATCGCCATTAAAATGGAAAATAATGCGACTACGGCCCATGCCGCCAACCAAAACTTATCGCCAAGCAGCAAATACAAAAATGTGAGTAGTGACAAAATTCCTCCACCAATAACCGCAGTCAATAAAATGTTTTTGAGTTTATCGGAAACAAATGTTGTCGGTGTGGTTTTGTTGAATCCAAATCTTTCTTCGATTACAAAAGTGGAGTAGATCTCGAAGGGCAACGAAAGAATAGCTGAACCGATCCCCAGAATGGCAAAAAAGACCAGTGCTTGAATAATAAAGGAGTCGGAAAAACTGCGGACAATTGTGTCTAACCAAGCAAAACCACCCAGCACCAGAAAGCTGACCGTTACAATCAGCGAGAAGGTAGAGGAAAACGCTCCAAATCTGAAATTAGCTTTGGCATAATCCCGGGCTTTGGCATATTTATCTGCATCATATAAATCTTTCACTTCGTCCGGTAACGGCTTATCCCATGTTTTTAAGTTTAGAATAGACAGTACCTTTGAAAACACAAATTCAAACAGAATAAAAGCGACTATCAGGTAGAGAATTGTCTGAGCCATTCGAGCAATTTTACGCGAAACTAATTTATTTCGCAAGCAGAATTATATTTGGAATAGCGACTCAATTAACCCTATTATGAACTACTGGCTTATTAAATCAGATCCTGAAACTTATTCTTTTGAACGGATGAAAAAGGAAAAGAAAACCTTTTGGGATGGAGTGCATAATTATGCTGCCCGCAACAATCTGAAGGCAATGAAAAAGGGGGATCTCTGTTTTTTCTATGAGAGCATGAATGGTGAGCCTTCGGTGGTGGGGATTGTTCAGGTGATAAAGGAACATTACCAAGACCCCACCACCACCGATTCATGGGTGTGGGTGGATGTGCAATACAAGGAAGACGTCAAGCGTCCCGTGACATTAAAAGAAGTGAAAGCCAACAAGAAATTGGCACAGATGGCATTGGTGCGACTTAGCCGATTAAGTGTTCAACCCGTCACCAAAGAAGAATGGGAGGAGGTGATGAAAATGAGTAAAAGCTAATGCGCAAAAGGTTTTCCTTAGAGGATTTGTTTAGTTCCATATCTAAGTTGATATCGGAGCCGGACACGGGGGAAAAGAGGCCCGGTTCACAACAGCAGCTGCATCAACTCGAAATTGAAAATGCTATCCTGATATTAGCCGCAGAAATCATTCGCTGCGATCGAAATTTTTCAGAAGATACCGAAAGTCATATTCTCGATTATCTGACAAAGCAATTTGGTGCTACCGGAAAACAGAGAAGGGTGCTAA
>CAZQYO010000462.1:0-1853 GCA_964597415.1 uncultured Chitinophaga sp. | reverse complement strand
TAAGTAAACGTAACAGTAAGTCTAAGTGAACATAACCTAAATGTGAAGTGGAAGTCACCTAAGGTGGAAAAGAACGTAACCTAAAGTGGAAGTAGAAATGCTTTTTGCCATCTTTAAACGATAAAGGAATTATTATGCGGAACTGAAACAGTTCACCCCAAAACAAAAAGCTGACTTGGTAAAAACGAGATTAACTCATTCCCTTAAAATTTTTCGGAGTTTAATTCTTCTGCTGTTTTGAATCCGGCTCCAATTTTTTCTTCCCCGCTTAACGGCTGAACTATTTAACCTCAGTTTAAAAACAAACGGTAAAGTTCAAATTCACTCGCCCTATTTCTTTCCAAAGCAGTTGTAATTTCCTCTCCGAAAAGCAATTCATTTTATCTCTGAAATACTGTAACCTTTTGCCTCCGGTTGCGTAAACTTATTTATCACCGTTCTTCTACATCTTCCGAACTAAAAATAACCGCTTAAAGCGGGTGCTTTTACTCCTCCTCTTTATTCTTGGGGGGGCAGCACAAAAACAAAAAACCCGATGCATGGCAACGGGGTTGTAAAGTAACGAACAAGCTATGAGGTTACTTTATCGGAGAAACTTTTTCTATCATAATACCGTTGGCATTTGCGCTCAGTGTAGGATTGCTCTGTCCGGGTAACTGATTGAAGAAATCTTTGTAGGTATTCCCTATGATGGTGTATCCCCCTGAATTTAAATCATACAGTATGTTGTTGGTCATGTTCACATTGTTGCCGCTGCCTTCGTTTTTGTAGTAGGCTTGGGCTTTGCTGCGCTCGCCTGTTATACTCAACTTAATCCGGTTAAAGTTCATCGAAATATTGTCGGTATTGCCGCTGAGGTAAAGTCCCGCAGTCTTTTGTCCGCCTACGGCTATCGAGTTGTTTACTACTTGGCCATAGTCAGTAGCTTTTGCCATGCAGTCGTTCATAGCGATGCCGTAAGCTCCGTTCGATACGTTGACAATATTATTGCTCACCACCACATTGTTTGCGATGCCGTTCAGGCTGATGCCTTTGAATCCTTCGCTGTTAGAAAGTGAACTCACTACATTGTTGCTGATAACCGGAGCATCTTCGTAGCTCAACATTATTCCGCCCTCGCTTTGATTGAAGAAGGTAGTGCCAATGATGCTGGTTTTGCTGTCCATAGCTTCGGCACTCATTCCGCTTTTGCTGATACCGATGCTGCCGTTGTTGATTTCGCAGTCTTCAAAAGCCATAGCTGATTTGGCGGCTGATGCGCTGAAGTATATCACCGCACTGTTTGGCGCCTTGGCGGCCTCTACTCCCTCAAATACCACTCCTCTGAAACTCAGGTGAGCCGCTTTGCCATCCACCTTTACACTGCTGCCGTAAGTACCGTCTTTATGATCTATCGTCAGGTTTTCAAAAGCGATCCAACGGCTGCCGTTCATAGTAATAGTGGCATCGCCTTTAGCATAGTGAATAACCACAGCCGAGTTTTGTCCCGACTTAGATTCAAATTTTATTGGCGACTGCGCATCGGCTCCTTCGATGGAAGAGAGGCTAATCTTTTCGTTATAGCTGCCGTCTTGAATCAGAAAGTCCACCGGACCGGCTACACCACCACATTTAAGCGCGCTTACTGCATCGCTGATGGTGCTAAAGTCGGCTCCGTTTTTACCGATGCTGTAGTTTCCGGATAAAGAAGGACAATCGCCTGCCTGAGCAGAAAAAGTCAAACTCAATAATGAGGCGGCAAAGAATTGGGGTAGCTTGTTCATAGTTTCTGTTTTTTGTTTGTTTAAGTAACTTCTCCTTGTTACTCTTTTAATGTAATACCAAACAAAAGTTTTGTCAAGGGGAGAGGGAGA
>CAZQYO010000461.1:0-1863 GCA_964597415.1 uncultured Chitinophaga sp. | reverse complement strand
TAGGCTATCCATTTCAAAATTTTTGAGTAAGGCCTGTGTCAAATGGTTGTCTTCAATGGGTGGCACTTTCACTATTTGAGTTCTCGAAATAATGGTATTGAGCAGCAGTTCCAGATTTTCGACCAGCAAAATGAAAACGGTATTTGGTGGTGGTTCCTCTATTAATTTCAGCAAGATATTCCCTTCATTCCCCAGAAATTCGGCCAACCATATTATCTGAATTTTGTACTCCGATCCTGATGTTTTAAGGTTAAAGTGATGAATAATTTGCCGACATTCATCAGCCGTAATATTACCCTGTTTGTTCTCTGCTTCTATCTGCTGCATCCAGTCGTTGTAGTTGATGTATGGATTTTGCAGGAGAGCCGCCCTCCACTCTTTGATAAAGTCAGCACTCACCGGAGGTTCCTTTTTCTTTTCAGGCTTTATCACCGGAAAAGAAAAATACATATCGGGGTGGACGAATTTTTGATGTTTCTGACAAGAATAGCAAACTCCGCAAGAATCATTACCCTGACGGTTTTCGCAGTGCAGATATTGAGCAGCCGCCAAAGCCAAAGGCAGGCCACCGTTTCCGGTAGGTCCTACCAGCATCATGGCATGAGGAAATCTTTTGGACAGAATCATTTCTGCCAGCTTTGCTTTTAACTGTGACTGCCCTATGACTTCTTTAAATAACATAGCAACTGAACGGGTTTAATACTTCTTTATGCAAAGGTTCCGCAGCAGGCGAAAATACTTTTTCCGGTTTACCCTTTTCGTCAATCGGATATTTTTGAAAATTCAATCTCAAATAGATAGCCGAGCCTACCCACAGCGATAAAAATAGGGAATGATTCCTTTCCATTGAATTAAAACATAGATTTGAAACAATGAAGTTTGCTCACATCATTAATCCGGTAAACGTGCCTGCCGATTCGGAATTGGGAATTGCCCAGCCGATAACGTTTGAAACGATTCGCAGAGCAAAAGAGTTTGCCGTTCCGTTAGCTGTTGATGTATATGCAGTGGGATATGCAGAAGATCAAGCTATCATTCCTCCTTTCATTCAGCGGCTTCCTCTGCTGAATCGCTCCGTTCTCGATCTCAAACAATTTACAAGACCAAAGAAATATCCCCTGCTATCTGAAGTATTGAAAGCACTCTATGACCACAGCGATGCGGACTATCTTCTTTTTACCAATATGGATATTGCGCTTCAACCGCAGTTCTATTTGGCCGTGAGTAAAATTGTGGAAGCCGGACCTGATGCCGTGATTATTAACCGAAGAGGAATTTTGAAGAAGTATAAAAGCATAGATGAGCTACCGATGATGTACTCGGAATTTGGTCAACCTCACCCGGGTTTTGATTGTTTCGTTTTTAAAAGAGAGCTATTCCCAAAATTGATTCTTAAAAATATTTGTCTCGGAGTTTCCTTTAGTGAAGTAGCGCTTGTTCACAATTTTATTGCATTTGCCGAAAGGCTGAAATTAGTGGATGATTTGCATCTGACTTTTCACATTGGCACAGAAGTGATGCCTCCTTTAGACCCTGAATATTATCAGCATAACCGACAAGAATATGAGCAAAATATTTATCCCGAAATCAAAGATCGGTTAAGCATAAATAAATTCCCTTACAGCGAGTTGTCTTTCTATAAAAGAGTGATGAAGTGGATATTAAATCCCTCGTTTCGCACCTATCAGGTAATAGACTTAGAAGGCAAAAGTATAGCCAGAAAGTGGAAATATCACTTTGATTCCTTGCGATTTCGCTGGTTAGACAAAATCAGATAAACTTTACTTCGAGATGTTGCAACACATGCTTGGGGGCCTTGTCCAATTTCTCCATAATCCATGCATCGGTTTCATTTTCCCGGTT
>CAZQYO010000460.1:0-1865 GCA_964597415.1 uncultured Chitinophaga sp. | reverse complement strand
TACACCTATTGGAAAAGCGACAGCACCGGCTTAAGCGTGATTGGTTGGAACGCGATTGAAGGCCCTTATGCTAACCTGCCGGTACATCAAAACCCTCCGGAATTGTTGATTGGCGCACCGGCTACTTATGGCAGCACTTTCAACGATACCTCCCGATGGATTTTATTTCTCGGCAGCGCCCCTTTGGATGTGGATACTACATGGATTACTAATCGCATCAAAACTCAAACTTGTGATGCCTGGGGGCAACTCAATACCCCCTTTGGCAACTTTACCGATGTTATTCGCATACACGAAAATGTAACGGAGGTAGATAGTGTGGTAGCTACATATAATTCAAGTGTGGTGTATCAAATGCTCCTGCGCAAAGAAACAACGAACAACTATATCTACCTGACAAAAGGAATGGGCTATCCGCTGGCTATCGTTAGTGCCGATTCAATGAATGTGGTTCGAAGTATTGAGTATCTGCTGGACACTACTTGCTCCGTTTACACCAAACTGATGGGTACTATAGCCAGCGACAGCGGTATAGTGAGCAATGGATGGGTTTACCTCTATCAATTTATAGATACCCTGACTCCTATGGTACTGGTGGACTCGGCCGCTATCAGCAACAACGGAGCATATATTTTTCTACATGCCTCTGCGGGCAACTATTTTATTTCTGCACAGGCCAACTTGAGTGTGTGCGCTACTTGTATTCCTACTTATTCGGGAAATGTAAACTTTTGGCTCAATGGCATTCCATTAAATACTTACTGCACAGACACCATTCTCACCGATATTTTTCTCACACAGCTACCGAATATGATAGGCAATGGCCTACTGAGCGGAATGTTGCAATATGGTATTGGCTCCGGCAAAACAGAAGCGATGCTGCCGGTGAAAAATACAGGTGTTTTGCTCGAACAGATACCCGGTGGGGTAAAAGCATTTACCAAGAGCGATCAAACCGGAAACTATTCTTTTGCCAATGTTCCGGCAGGCACTTATAAAATTACCGTGGACGTTCCCGGCTTGCCAATGGTTTCTACTTACACTGTAACCGTTTCACCCACTGCTCTTTCTTTTGCAAATCTTGATTTTACGGTAGATACCACTTCGGGAAGTGCCGGAGTTCATGCCGGGTATCCCTTGGCGGTAAATAAATTGCCGCTTGCGTCTTCACTTAGCCTTTATCCTAATCCTGCTAAGGCACAATTCACTCTGTCGTTTAGCACTAAGACATCATCGGTAGCCGAGCTGAAAATTTACAATGCTCTGGGCCAATTAGTTTATGAAGAACTGCTGGGGAAAGTAAGCGGTGAAGTGAGTAAAGACATCCATATTGACCGAATGACAACAGGTATTTATCTGGTGCAGATTAAAATAGGGGAGGAACTAATCAACAAGAAGCTAATCATAGAGAATGATTAAACTTGGCGGATGAAAAATCAGATTCATTTGGTTGAAATAATTCTCTACGTCAATAATCAGGAAAAGAGCACGGCATTTTATAAAACAATTTTGCGCAAAGAGCCGGTACTGCATGTGCCGGGGATTACCGAATTTTTACTCAGCGACACCTGCAAACTTGCCGTAATGGAAAATAACAGCATTGCCGAAATCTTGGGAGACCGTATTGAGCACCCCGCCAAAGCCAATGGAATTCCGCGCTGTGAACTGTATTTGTTCGTAGAAGATGTGGCACTTGAATTCAATCATGCTATTGAAAGTGGCGCGGCATTAATCAGTCCGCTGCAACTCCGGCCTTGGGGCGATAAAGTCTGTTACTTCGCTGACCTTGACGGACACATTATTGCCTTTGCCGAAAAGCAGAAGTAAATGGAGAATCTTTTGTGTAGTGGTGAAGGGGCATCACT
>CAZQYO010000459.1:0-1892 GCA_964597415.1 uncultured Chitinophaga sp. | reverse complement strand
GTAAATATATGTTACTCCCTAAAAATATCAAAATTGATTTCTAAGCAGTTGTAGTTGCGGTTGCTTCATTGTCGTTTTAACAATCCACACTCATTGGTTCTGCAAAACGTTTTGTTTCGCAGCATTATGTTATAACTTTTAGCGATGAAATGAACTTTCAAATCTGAAAGGTTCGAAGAGCATAGGCCCCATCTATTCCTTCGACTCAAAAAGCAAACACTAAAAAATCAAAGATGTATCGCCTCGCCATACGCCACTTCAATAGCATCTTTCACATTTTCGCTGATGGTGGGGTGGGGATGAATGCTGTTTAATACTTCCTGGTATGTGGTTTCTAATTTTCTTGCTGCTACCGTTTCAGCAATGATTTCTGTTACGTTGTATCCTATCATGTGAGTGCCGAGCCATTCACCGTATTTAGCATCAAAAATTACTTTGATGAATCCTTCATTGTGCCCGGCTGCAGAAGCTTTTCCGCTTGCACTTAATGGAAACTTACCGACTTTAATTTCATAACCGGCATCCTTTGCTTGTTTTTCGGTGTAACCTACAGAGGCGATTTCAGGATAGCAATACGTACAACCCGGAACATTATTATAATCTATCGGTTCGGGTTTGTGATTATATTTCTTTTCATTGAAGCCGATATTTTCCACGCAAATGATTCCTTCTTTTGAAGCCACATGCGCCAATGCCTGACCGGGTGAACAATCGCCAATGGCATAAATTCCCGGTACATTCGTTAAGTAAAATTTATCTGTGATAATTTTTCCTTTCTCTGTTTTGATGCCCAGATCTTCAAGACCTATTCCTTCGATATTAGCGCTGACACCAACGGCGCTGAGTAAAATATCGGCTTCAAGAGTCACTTCACCCGCTGCAGTCTTAACTTTCGCTTTTACTCCACTTCCCGATTTATCCACAGCAGTCACTTCACTGCTGGTCATGATAGCAATACCCTGCTTCTTGAAATTCTTTTCCAGTTCTTTACTTATTTCTTCATCTTCTACCGGCACTACACGGGGCATGAACTCCACGATGGTGACTTTTGTACCCAGGCTATTATAAAAATATCCAAACTCTACTCCAATGGCTCCGCTGCCCACTATGATCATGCTTTTGGGTTGTTGTGGAAGAGAAAGTGCTTCTCTATATCCAATGATCTTTTGGCCGTCAATCTTCATTGAGGGCAATTCCCGGCTACGACCCCCGGTTGCAACAATAATATGTTTGGCTTCAACAGTCTTTTTACTTCCATCAGCAGCAGTTACTTCTATCAATCCTTTTGCTTTTAATTTTCCAAAGCCGTTGATCACCTCGATTTTATTTTTTTTCATTAAAAACTGGACACCTTTACTCATTTTATCGGCAACGCCACGACTTCTTTTTATGATGGCTTCAAAATTGGGGGTACCACTGGCTTCAATTCCAAAATCTTTAGAATGTTTGTTGTCTTCAAAAACCTGGGCACTTTTCAGCAAGGCTTTGGTAGGAATACAGCCCCAGTTCAGGCATATGCCCCCAAGAGTTTCTTTTTCAATAATGGCTGTTTTAAAGCCAAGCTGGGAGGCACGGATAGCGGCTACATAACCGCAGGGTCCACTGCCGATAAGAACTACATCGTATGCTAAAGATTATTTTGAGATTAGTGATTTAAAATTCAGAATATGAGAGTGCGAAGCTACTTGAAAATGAAAAATTCGCAAAAGATAAGGGGGAAAGCAGCAGATTAAAATATTGCAGTGTATTGAGGTATTTTCCAGAAGCCTTATCTGCAATATGATAATTTTTTGGGGAATGCGGATAAAGCATCTAATCTTCGTTATGTTCCATAGGTTTAGGGTGGAAAAAATCAATATTCTGAGCTTCAATATTTGATACTTTTCCCTTAC
>CAZQYO010000458.1:0-1899 GCA_964597415.1 uncultured Chitinophaga sp. | reverse complement strand
TCAATCGGAGTTTTCCTCTGAAAGGAAATTACTGTTTGATTATATTTCCAGAGACGCTTTACTCGGAAGATTTTTTGAAGCATTTATTTTTGAAAATCTACCCGCTGCTGATATTAAACCGGATGCCGCTTATCTACATCAGGTTCGTCAATGCGACATATATATTGGTATTTTTGGAAAACAATATGGCTATGAGGACAAGAACGGAATCTCGCCAACTGAACATGAGTTCAACCTTGCTTTGAAAGAAAACAAAGCGAAACTTATTTTTACTTCGTCGCATACTTCGGAACAAAGAGAGCCAAAAGAACTTTTACTCATCAGGAAGGCAGAAAAGGAAGTGGTGCGAAAAAAGTTCTCTTCACCTTCAGAATTAAAAACTGCCGTATATTCTTCTCTTGTAAATTACCTGGAAGAAAAAGAACTTATCCGGACGGTACCTTTTGACGCCAGTATTTGTAAGAACGCTACTATTGCAGACCTCAACAAAGAAAAAATAAAATGGTTTGTAGAAACGGCAAGAGCCAAAAGAAATTTTCCGCTTTCACCACAGGTAAAACCTGAAAAAATTCTTTCTCACCTGAACCTGTTTAGAGAAAACGGATTAACGAATGCGGCATTGCTGTTATTTGGTAAAAATCCTCAGAAGTATTTTATCACTGCCGAAATCCGCTGTGTGCTATTTCACGGAAATGAAATACACAAACCAATCCCTTCTTACCAGGTGTATAAGGGCGATGTATTTGAACAAGTAAACCATGCGGTTGATTTTGTCCTTTCAAGGATAAATCTTTCTGTTGGTGACCGCAGTAAATCCGTTGAGGCGCCGGTCGAATATGAAATACCAAGAGCAGCAGTGGCCGAAGCCATTGTAAATGCCGTAGCGCACCGCGATTACAACAGTACCGGTTCTGTGCAGGTGATGTTATTTCGTAATCGTCTGGAAGTATGGAACCCGGGACATTTGCCTTCTTTTCTTTCTATTCCAAAACTCAAAAAAGCGCACGGCTCTTTCCCGCCTAATCCTTTGCTGGCTGAGCCGCTTTACCTTGCCGGGTTTATTGAGCGGCTGGGAACCGGTATCCCAGATATGGTAAAAGCCTGTCTTGCTGCCGGGCTTAAAGAACCGGAGTTGATGCAGGAAGAAGAATTCAGAACTATCCTTTGGAGAAAAATTCAGGCGACCGACCATGTTACCGAACAAGCTACCGAACAAGCTACCGAACAAGTTACCGAACAAGTTCAAAGGCTTTTAATGGTATTGGAACATAAAATGTCAAGGCAGGAAATCATGGAAAGGCTGGAATTGAAACATCGCCCAACGTTTTTGTATTCCTATCTTCAGCCGGCACTGGAAGGTGGCTGGATTGTAATGACCATTCCTGAAAAAGCAAATGACCCGAATCAAAAATACCGCCTTACCCAAAAAGGCAAAATATTACAGCAACAATTAAAAAATAAAAAAATAGGATAACCACTAAGGCACAAAACACAAAAGGAAATAAATCTTATACCTTCGTGCCAAAGAGGTAAAATAAAAATCGTAAGCAAAAAGTGGGCTCAAAAAAAATTATATAGAGATAAACCGGCAGTCGTGGAACAACAGAGTTAATACGCACTTAAAATCTGAATTTTACGATATTGAAGGATTTTTGAATGGAAAGACATCCCTGAATGAAATTGAGTTAGGCTTGCCTGGCGACATCAAAGGAAAAAAGATTTTGCATCTGCAATGTCATTTCGGGCAAAATACCATTTCGTTGGGCAGGCGTGGTGCTGACGTTACGGGCGTTGACTTATCAGACAAAGCTATTGAGAGCGCCAGGTAAATTGCGAAGAATACCAATTCAATTGCAACATTTATTTGTTGTAATATCTACGGTCTGGCAAAGCATTTAG
>CAZQYO010000457.1:830-1905 GCA_964597415.1 uncultured Chitinophaga sp. | reverse complement strand
GGCTTCGTCCGGAGCCTCGGCACAGATGACTACCTGCGCTCAAACCCTGCGGTTGGCTAACTCTACTTACGAACAGGGCCGCTTACATGAATTGCCCGATCTGCTGGCTAAATGCTTGGAATCAGGATTTAATCAACAAGAAAAAGTGCAGGCGTATAAACTGCTCACGCTGGCTTACATCTACTTAGAAGAACCCGAGAAAGCCGATGAAACCATGCTGAAGATTTTAGAGACGGATAATTAGTTTACCATCAATAAGGATATTGACCCGGCCGAGTTTATTGCGTTGTATAATACGTTTCGCACGAAGCCGATCTTCCGGTTGGGTGTGCATTTCTTATTGAACTCCTCCCAGCCTAATGTGGCCATGTTTAACCCAATCAGTCATGGAACAGGTAAGTACTCGTATAAAATTGGGGTCGGAGCTGGGATAGGAGGAGAACTTCCGGTTAACATTCCTTTTCTTAAAAACAGAACTACTCTTGCCGGTGAGTTGAATTACTTGACCAAATCATTTACCAATCAATTCAATTCGTTATCACCTAATGGTATTTCATACGCTACTTCAACTGGAGTAGAAACGCAGAACTGGATTTCGTTACCGGTTATGTTGCAATACAGGTTATTCAAAAAAAATGAGCTATCGCCCGCTACGCGATGGATGGAAAGATTAAATCCATACCTGTCATTGGGTGTAAGTGCCAGTTACTTGTTAAGTTCTAACACATCGGTAGATCTAAAACGCACGGGCAATCAGTCCATCGATCTGCAGACGGTTTCCCTTAGTTTGCAACGTGAAAAATTCAACCTGAGTGCATTAGCCAGTGCCGGAATAAAATCGCGTATAGCGAGTGGGTTTTTAGTGGCCGAGGTTCGCTATGTGTATGGTATCTCAAAGGTTAATTCAGCCTCAACATTGTACGATAATCAGGTTTTGTTGAACAACTACAAATTAGTTGACGGTATTTTCAGTCTCAATTCGCTTTTTTTCAAGGTGGGTTATGTTCAGAAGTTTTTCAATGCTAAAAAGTGAAAGAGAAAGCCCGCTTCTTCAGAGGTGAGGGAAGCTCGCATT
>CAZQYO010000457.1:0-820 GCA_964597415.1 uncultured Chitinophaga sp. | reverse complement strand
TCATAAAGTCTTTTGGTTTACTGATTGCACTGGTAATCGGGACGGTTCTGTTTTATTCGTGCCGTAACATGGATGGAGTAAGCCCCGATAGCCGTTCTACATTTGTCTATTACTACGGAGGCATGGGCAACTATACGGCCACTTCAGCACTTCAACTATCGGATGGATATTTAGTAGTAGGCGACAGCATCTCATCTGCAAAATTCTCCATTGTGGTAATTAAGACAAACAAATCTGGCGAAACAGTTTGGCGCAAAAAAATAGATAGTGCGGTATCTAATTCGGCCATTGTTACCCCAACTGGTTACATGATCATTGGCGACCGGATGAATGTTGACCTTACGCAAACCAACGTATCCAGACAAATCAAGAGAAAAATGAGAATCATCTCGTTGAGTGCTACGGGTGGCAAGTTAGCCGATCAAAGTTGGGGAGCCGACACTGCTACCAATTACCGGGGAAGTGCGCTGACTATGGATGCCTCAGGCAATTTGTATAGTGTAAGTACGGTAAATCCATTGAGTTCTTCAAACTTTGCACAATATGCTTCCCATGATCCCAACACTTTATCCATTCAGTGGGTTAAATCATACAACCAAGACGGAGGGCGCAATTATCAAAACTCCATTTCAGCTTTTACGACTAACCAGGGAGATATTATATGGGCAACATCATCAGTGGCAGCAACCAGCATTACTACTTCTACTTCTTTTTTGCGTATTCCGGTAGGTGCTCCCAATGCTGCTTTTGTTAACGGTGCCTCGTTGGGGCAAGATGCCAGTGCTAATAACAAAGATGTTTCAGGAGTAGACATCCAGGC
>CAZQYO010000456.1:0-1915 GCA_964597415.1 uncultured Chitinophaga sp. | reverse complement strand
ATATCAGAAGTACAGAATAGGAGGAAACTTAGAAAAGGTGGTGGAAGGCGCACGCAATCTTGTAAAGGCAAAACGGGAACTGCACTCTAAAACTCCGCACATCGTTTTTCAATTTCTGGTGGTAAAACCCAATGAACATCAGATTAAAGACGTAGAGCGATTAGCTCATGAAATAGGAGTAGATGAAGTAAAGCTGAAAACCGCTCAGATATATGATTTTGAACAGGGAAGTGAATTGATTCCGACTATTGATAAATATTCGCGGTATAAGAAGCAAAGCAACGGAAAATACAAAATCAAAAACGACCTGTTGAATCACTGTTGGAAGTTGTGGCACAGCACGGTGATAACTTGGGACGGCAAAATAGTTCCTTGCTGTTTCGATAAAGATGCACAGCACCAACTCGGTGACTTAAATTCAAAAACATTTGCGGAAATATGGCAAAGCGATTTGTATCAATCATTCCGCTCCCGAATTTTAAAGAGCCGAAAGGAAATTGATATCTGTTCTAACTGTAGCGAAGGAACAAAGGTGTGGAGATAATGTCGTTCATCGGTGAGATGACTATACCGTCATTATTTCTTTTTCTTTTAGCTCAAGATGCTTGTCCACCTTTGAGTTATACTCATTGATAATGTTCTGCACGGTGCTCTCTGTGTTTTTTGCCACATCTTCCGCTAAACCGTCTTTTTGAAATTTCTTTATTTTCTCTAATGAATCTCTTCTGAAATTCCGCAGCGAAATTCGACAGTTTTCGGCTTCGTGCTTAGTTTGTTTCACCAACTCTTTTCTTCTCTCCTCGGTGAGAGGTGGAATATTCAGCCGAATTATTTTCCCGTCATTTTGAGGGGTCAGCCCGATGTTTGCCGCCAAAATCGCTTTTTCAATAGCTTGCAAAATGGAAGGATCCCAAGGTTGGATAGAAATAGTTCGGGCATCGGGGGTAGAAATATTGCCCACTTGCGATAGAGGAGATTTAGTGCCGTAAGCCTCTACCACAAGGCCGTCTAACATGCCTGCACTGGCTTTGCCTGCTCTGATTTTAGAAAGCTCAAATTCAAAGTGCTCCAATGCTTTTTGCATCTGATTGCGAGTTTCGTCTAATACGGTTTTTACGTCTCCTTCGGTCATTGTTTTTTGTTTAATCGGTTACTAATGTGCCTATTTTTTCACCATTCACCACTCTGCGCAGGTTTCCTTTATTGTTCATGTCGAATACAATAATGGGTAGATGGTT
This sequence comes from uncultured Chitinophaga sp., assembly GCA_964597415.1. Lineage (GTDB taxonomy): Bacteria > Bacteroidota > Bacteroidia > Chitinophagales > LD1 > Bog-950. The sequence continues at coordinate 677 of CAZQYO010000456.1, read as the reverse complement.
TTCCTGACAAAGGGTGAAAGCGGTTCTATCCATTACATTCAACTGTCTGGTGATGGCTTCGTTAAAAGTAAGAGTATCAAATTTCTTTGCGGCTTTATTTTTCTCAGGGTCAGCATCATAAATGCCATCTACTCTCGTGCCTTTCAAAATTACGTCTGCTTCAATTTCGGTGGCTCTCAAAGCTGCGGCAGTGTCTGTCGTGAAATAGGGATTTCCGGTTCCTGCTCCAAAAATTACTACGCGCCCTTTTTCGAGATGGCGAACGGCCCTCCGCTTAATATAAGGTTCTGCTATCTCTTTCATTTCTATTGCCGAAAGCAGTCGCGTCCAAACTCCAATCTTTTCGAGGCCGCTTTGCAAAGCCATGCTGTTAATCATAGTGGCCAACATGCCCATGTAATCTCCCTGCACGCGATCAATGCCATTGGCACCGGCTTGTATCCCTCTGAAAATATTACCTCCGCCAATCACAATAGCCACTTGTACCCCGGCATCCGCTATCTGCTTTATCTCTTCGGCATATTGCATTACCATGGCGGCATCAATTCCGAATTGTTTACTCCCCATCAGCGCCTCACCGCTCAGTTTCAAAAGAATACGCTTATACTGCATAGCGGGAACGAAAAAACAAAAACCAAGCACTGATAAAAATCGAAGATGCTTTGGGTGGAGGGGAT
>CAZQYO010000455.1:1523-1936 GCA_964597415.1 uncultured Chitinophaga sp. | reverse complement strand
GGGAGTAAAAGCCAACCATGCGGTCTTTTGGGGCATCAACTTTCACCCTATCAAGAAAGGAAGGTTCGATCCGTATATCGGTCTCACCAACGGCATTGGAGCCGCACGGGTGAATTATAGGGAGGGGGGAGAATTAAAGAACTCTCCCTTTGCCCCTGTTGGTTTGCTTTCGGCTCAGGCGGGCATGAATTATTATGTAGGGTGGATATTCCACTTCTTTGTGAAGGTGCAAGGAGTCAGCGGAATGTTTTTTTCGGGAGTGCCCAACACCGTTCGTTTAGAGGAAATAAAAGTAACCGCTGGGCTGGGTTGGAACTTTCGCTTGTGGAAACCCAGACACAGAGGCGACAGCCCCTTGCCCATGATTGATCGCAAACCCATAGGATAACAGGCCTCCTCTCGCAGCGAGTCGG
>CAZQYO010000455.1:0-1513 GCA_964597415.1 uncultured Chitinophaga sp. | reverse complement strand
ATTGATGGAATGAAAACTCTTGCTCTGTTACTTTCGCTCACTTTTATTTCCCTTTTTCTTTCCGCGCAAACCACACTTAGCTTTTGCACTTCGGTAGAGGGAGATGGGTATTGCGCTTTCAACAATACTAAATTCATTACCTCCTCCGATAGCGCCACCGGCCGCCTGTATATGCTGCTGCGCAACAGTAACGGAATAGGGCAAACTCATGTGACCTATAAAATATTTTCGGTGGATAAGGAAGGCGTAGAAACCTATCAAAACGCCATAGAGCAGAACATGGAAGCCCAATGGTTATACGCCTGGCAAATAGGCTTCTTTAAAACACCGGGCAAATTCAAAGTGAAAGTGATGAGCGATGACAACAAAACTATATGCAGTAAACCTATCAGTTTACCTTTTTGTAATCTGCCAGAAATTTCTCTAAGCCAATATCCGTGAGCGGATGATTAAATAGTCCGAGTATGGAAGATAGAGGGCAAGTGGCAATATCCGCGCCCGCTTCTGCACACTTCACTATATGCAGCGAGGAACGAATAGAAGCGGCAAGCACCTCCGTTTTGTAACCATAAATGCTGTAGATATGAACGATCTGCTCTATCAGTTGAATGCCATCCCAGTTGCCATCGTCAATTCTCCCAATAAACGGGGATACCATCGTAGCTCCCGCTTTAGCCGCTAATAAAGCCTGAGCAGCAGAGAACACCAACGTGCAGTTAGTTTTGATTCCGTTGTCGGTAAACCATTTAATAGCCATCACTCCTTCCTTAATCATCGGCACCTTTACCACAATGTTAGGATGCAGAGCCGCCAATTTCTTTCCCTCTTCCACTATTCCGTTAAAGTGGGTAGAAATCACTTCGGCACTTACCGGGCCGTTCACCATTTCGCAGATAGTAACATAGTGTTTCAGGATATTTTCATGTCCTTTAATTCCTTCTTTGGCCATCAGGGAAGGATTAGTAGTTACTCCATCCAGAATGCCTAAAGCCTCTGCTTCTTTAATGTGTTCTAAATTGGCGGTGTCAATAAAAAATTTCATAGCCGGATTTTATGGGAGTGAATGAATAGTGCAAAGTTGAACAGACTTCTTTGTTTATCCGATAAAAAAATAAACAGTCTGTGGATGAAGCCCTCTCTTTGAATAAAGAGAAAAAAAGTGGGCAAGTTACTCATATCGCACCGCTCAACCACCACGCCTTTGCTCGGTTTCCCGCCTGGAGGATTAAGTAGGAGCTGGTCGTATGAGACTCGCCCGCGACAAATATACACGCTTCCCGCAGAATTAAAAGAGGGAACAGCGCACTCCCGCTTTTATTGCACTGTGCATTCCTCCGTTCCATTAATTTGAATGACATGAAAAAGGTCTATATTTCGTCTTTCCCTTTCTTGTATGTCAAAACGATTTGCGTTTCTTATCGGTTATATACTGCTGCTCTCGTCATTTGCTTGGGGGCAGGCAAGCCAAACTTTTACCGGCACTACGGGAACTATTACTGATAACAATACGTGG
>CAZQYO010000454.1:263-1937 GCA_964597415.1 uncultured Chitinophaga sp. | reverse complement strand
AAGCTATGCTGTGCGAATGTATCCCTATCGGCTCTAATGTATTTTCCATCTCCGAAATTATCGGCAACACCGGATACATTTTAAACTTTAGAGACGTAAATGAATTGATCGCCCTTATTCAAAAGGTGATCACCGAAAGCAAACCGGAATTAGGCAAAGCTGCCCGTGTGAGAGTTGCAGAAAATTATTCCTGGAGCAAAAGAGCCAATGCTTTGCTGAAACTTTGCAAGGCGCTATCCGACTGATGAATAATGGTGGGGAAAACAATTAAATCAATGCTAAAAGCCAACGGTATTACACTTTTTCGGTGAGGCGATCTAACTCTAAAGCCAACAGTCCTGTTAACCGTTTGCGTTCAAAATTTTGATGAAGCGCAAGTGGATATGTCACTTGCTGATTATTATTAAACCGGTTGATGCCCTCCAATAATTGTTCTTTCATGCTATCCGCATCGGAAAAGTCAATCATCGGCTTTCTGCCGGATTGTTTCAAAATAGTTGCAGCATCACCATTTACAGGCCCTATCGAAATCAGCTCAGTACCGCTGGCTAAATACTCAAATAATTTTCCGGTTACAATAAGTCCATTATCAGGAACATCCGGAATGATAAAAAGTAACATGTTAGATGTCTGCATTAACGCAATAGCTGAACGATGATCCGTAAAGTCTTTAAAAATGCAATGCGCTTCAATACCTGCCTCCGCTATGCTTTGTCTGATCGGAATATCTACGCGACCTATGCACTCCAGAGTGATGTTATTCCCTTCCTGAATTAATTCTGAAATAACTTTCCAGAGTTTTACAGGGTTTTGGCTGCTCATCAGATTACCTGTGTATCTCAGAATAAATCTCGATTGACTTTTAGTCGCTAATGGCTTATTAAAATCATCTCCATCATAACCATTGTGGATAATCCGAATGTTATCAGCTTCATTTTCAAACTCGGCCTTTAAACCCGGACTAATCACAGTTACCAAATCGGCTGAAGACAAAACCTGTTCCTCCATCCGTTTATCCTTTGTTTCGGTACCCGAAGTTCGTGGGAGTAACTTATTGTAAAATATTTTTGTCCAAGGGTCGCGAAAATCTGCTACCCATTTTATTCCGTATTTCTCTTTTAATTTTAATCCGATTAAGTGGGTTGAATGTGGAGGTCCGGTAGTAATAATCGCTGCTATTTTTTCATTTTCAATAATTTCTTCTGCTTGTTTTATTGCATAAGGCACCCAACCTTTCCGGGCATCGGGGATAAAGAAATTGGCTCTCACAAACTCAGCAGCCCTTTGAAAAAAAGATTTATTGCCATTGGCACCTACAGCCACCAAGGGCATTACTTTCCCTTTTTTCCCCTTCAATAAATTATAGAATTCAAAAGGTTCAAAAGTTTTGGTGCGATACATTCTTAGCGCAGGAGATATTTCTCGAAGTAATGACTCATCGTAATAAGGATAACTACCATTTTCCACTGTGATGATAATAGGTTCCCAACCGAACTCAGGTAAGAACTTGGAGAACTTGAGAAAGCGCTGCACAGCCACTCCCCCTGCCGGAGGAAAGTAATAGGTGAAAATCATTACCTTTTTTTTCACTTCTTCTTTGGCTGTTTTGTAGCTGTCTTTTCTTGCTTCGCAGGAGTAGCTGGCTCGGTGGGCGACTCCTTCAATTTCTTATAT
>CAZQYO010000454.1:0-247 GCA_964597415.1 uncultured Chitinophaga sp. | reverse complement strand
GAACCTAAAATCCCTATTACCAGCAGAAACAGCAAGAACGACCCGGCATAGGATATCGCATTACCCTCTGTCACACTCTTTGGTTCAAATTTGAATTCAATTTTGTGTGTACCTGCCGGGATAATCATACCCCGAAGAACATAATTGCAACGAAAGTGATCCGCTTTCTTACCATCAATGTAGGCATGCCATCCCTTTCCGTTGTTGTAATAAATTTCTGAAAATACCGCCAAACCATCGGCTGTGC
>CAZQYO010000453.1:0-1944 GCA_964597415.1 uncultured Chitinophaga sp. | reverse complement strand
AGGCATCAAAGAAAATCGGCAATAAAACGGGTGATGAACCATAAACGCCTACCACTGCTCACTTGTTTCAGAAATAATTCAAAAGTGAGTACCGTCCGGGTCGCTCTCTTTTTCAGTTCCTTTTTGGTCTTAAGGGTTACTTTACACATTGTCCAGGCTGTTCCGTCACTCTCGTCAATTTCCAGAGTCGGAAATGCAATACTTGCTATAGACCAATCATAGTAAGTGCTGAGGTAATCTTTCACCATTTGGCCGATAGCCTCAGGGTCAGAAGTTAAACCCAGCGGGCCTTTCACGTCTTCCGCTAAGTAACCCGGCAAAAAATCAAAATTGAGAAATATAAGTGTCAGCATAAAGTGGCGAACAGTGTTTTTGATATTGTATGCCGTATTGGGGTGATCATCTTCATACACAAAGTGATTCGTCCACCACCTTAATCTTACCACCTCTACCATTTTCTTAAACACTTCCTCAGTCACATAACGATAAATTTCACGAGTGAGAACAGGCTCGTTTACTGATACCGTTATTCTTTTTTTCGCCATCAAATTCAGCAGCCTTTTAAGTTCCCGCTTTATCTCTTGATCGCTCATGTCGTGTACATGATTATACAGCGGCTCCCCGATACGCTCATACACAGTTACCTTGGGAGCGGTATGTTGAACCTGTTGAATTTGGAGGAGCTTGCGAAGTATCAGATTTTCATATTCCGCAGGAAAAAACTCAGTTACACTAAAATACATTCCAAACTCGGCCATAATTTTCAGTCGCAAGAACCCATTTTCAACCTCCAATTCTTCGGGGGTCATTTGACTCTTCTTCTTCTTAGCCATACCATGAAAATAATTATTCAAATCAAATAGTGTGAGAGGGTCGTGCAGATGAATCGCAGTCCTTATATTTATCCCCTCATGCTCAAAAAGATTTTATCACCCGACCCGTTCAAGACATTTTATGTAGTGTTTACCTACATTATTGTTTTCTCGCTGTGGTGGGGCTATTTACTATATGCTAAAAATGAAACGGCTTTCACCGAAAAAGTAGAGTTGAATGAGCAGCGTTTCGGGCAAAACCATCCGGGCGTAAACTACCGCACCACTAAAGAGTTTGCCGACATAAAGGACAAATACGGCCGTCAAAAACTGATGATAGTTACCGAGGGGAGCGTATTCTTTATTTTATTATTTGCGGGGTTGATAGTGGTGCGCAGGGTATTTAAACGCGAAATAGAGCTGGCTCGTTTGCAGCGCAACTTTCTGCTGTCTATCACCCATGAGCTAAAGTCCCCGCTTTCCACTATCAAATTATCGCTTCAAACCATGCTCAAACGGAAACTCGAACCGCTGCAATCAGAAAAGTTGATGAATAATTCACTGATAGATTTGGATCGCTTGGAAGCATTAGTAGATAACATTCTGTTTGCCGCCAAGATAGAAAGAGATGAACCCGGCTTTTCTGACGAAGAACTAAATATTTCAGATGCGCTGGAGCAGATTACCGATCGTTTTTCAACCAATAAAAAAGCGATTGTGCTAAACAGCCAAATTGATGCCGACATCTACCTGCAAGCCGACCCCATGGCCTTTACCTCTCTGGTGATTAATCTGATAGAAAACGCCATCAAGTATTCTGAGCCTAACACTACCGTTTCGATTACCCTTTCAGAAACCGAACACCGCATCGTACTAACGGTAGCCGATACGGGACCGGGTATTCCCGACACAGAGAAGAAAAAAGTGTTCGATAAGTTTTATAGGATAGGGAATGAAGATACCCGCAAAACAAAAGGAACCGGATTAGGCTTATACATCGTCAAAAGATTTGTTGAAATATACCGGGGCAATATCACCATTACCGATAATTACCCTCAAGGGAGTATTTTTACGCTGGAGTTCCCCAAACAAGAGAAGTAGTTTCTTTGCTTTTGCAATTCCATGACAACTA
>CAZQYO010000452.1:0-1960 GCA_964597415.1 uncultured Chitinophaga sp. | reverse complement strand
ATCTTCATCCTGATAAATACCCGTGCCGACATGGCGGGTAAAAAACAGATACTTGCCATCTGCGGTGAGCGAAGGCATACTTTCGTCATTCGCGGTGTTTACTCCCCTCCCCAGATTCATGGGTTTTATATCTTCCGGATGTTTCATGGCCTCAGTCGCAAAGTCGCAGTCCTTCAACATCTTTTCAGCCAACATTCGCTCTTGCGCGTCTATCCTATTCTGCTTCAAAAAGGGTTGCAGGTGATTTCGCGCAATTTCGTAATCGCCCCGGTTCATGTAGCAAAGGCCGAGTTGAAAATCTATATCGCTGAGATAATCACTCTTGAGCAGTTTCACTTTCTCGTAGGCTTTGGTGGCCTCCTCGTAATTGCGCAGATATTGCAGGTTGATTTGCCCGATAAGTAGCCAGGCATCAATAAAATTATCTTTCTCTTTTACGGCCAAATGCAAGAGCGAATCGGCAGTGAGCAGATGCCCAAAAGCAAAATGATTATCGGCTCTGTCGTAATTATCTTTTGCCTGACCTTTAGCATTGCTTTTAGTAATGATTTGTGCGAATGAAAACACCGGAAGGAGGAGAAGAAGAAGGATCACGTTTTTACTCATGCGGATAAATTTATGCTTTTATGTTCGTCAGGGAATGTTCATGTATTTATGAATCTGCAAGGAAATGCGCCAGTTATCGTTCTGCTTTACATAGTCAATCATCATCGGCAGTATTTCTGCTTCTTTACTCCACTCGGGCTGCAAATACAAGTAACAGTTGCGGTTTACCTTTTTGGCAAATCCCTCGGCAAAGCGAAAATCATTGCGATGCCTGATGACCACTTTCAATTCATGTGCCGCATTTAAACATTCGGGCAAAGGGAGTTTAAAACGCTTGGGCGAAAGGCAAATCCAGTCCCAAGTTCCCGTTAACCGGTAAGCGCCCGATGTTTCAAGATGGGTGCGGATATTAGCTGCCTTTAAGGATTGTGTTAGCTCCGTTAAATCGTGCATTAAAGGCTCACCACCTGTAATCACACAAATTTTGGCATGGGAAGCAGTGACCGCTCTCTCGATTTCCCCGATACTCCGCAACGGATGCTTTTCGGCCGGCCAACTTTCTTTTACATCGCACCAAGAGCAACCCACATCGCAACCAGCGAGGCGCACAAAATAAGCGGGACTACCTTGATAATATCCTTCGCCTTGAATGGTATAAAAATTCTCCATTACCGGCAAGCGGTTGGTGTTTAATTGACTTTTCACTTCTGCGCAAATTGATAAGAAAAATACTAACTCTCCCCTTTTGAATATCAACAGAAAGGGCAGCCCGTTTTTAATTTCAGACAGCCTTTTGTGAACTTCAATAGCGGAAACTCTATTGTGAAGTGCCTCCCTCACGAGCAATTTACTTCTGATGACTGCTGCGGGATATAAACCGCTTACTAAACAAATAGCTATACTGCGCGGTAAGGATAATCTCTTTGATGTGTTTATGGAGCAGGTGTAGGGAATGTAGCAGTAATATAATGGCAGGTTTTTTCTGTCATTTTTTTTTGTTTTGAATAAAGTGACGGTAAATTATATTAGAGGAATGAATTGGAAGGCAGAGCTTATCACTCATAATAATCAGGCCCGCATTGCGCTGCACTTTGACTATAGCAAAGAAGCCAATGAGCGGGTGAGAAAGCTATTTGGTGCTAAGTGGAGCAACACCTTAAAGGTATGGCATGTGCCGGATAATGATTTGTACAGAAAGCAGTTTAAGATAAACCCTGAACCCCCAACCGCTAAATCCCCTTCGCGCAATGAGCGGAATGATAGTAAAGGGGACTTGAACAGCCGCCCCCCTGAACCAGTAAATCCTACACCTGAAATTATTATGAAGGTTGAAGAATACAAACGCTGGCTGCGCAGCCACAGATACAGCGACAGCACTGTGAAAACTTACAGCGAGGCGCTGCTTAGTTTTTTA
>CAZQYO010000451.1:1282-1962 GCA_964597415.1 uncultured Chitinophaga sp. | reverse complement strand
CGCTATGGGGTTATTTAGGCGATAAGTTGAACATAGATATGGCTTCGCTTTCAAAAGATAATGTAGCAGGCAAATTACTGGATAAAGGCGTTAAGATGGAAACTATTGACAGGCTCAAAAATCTATTGAGTACCTGCGATCTCGCACTGTATTCTCCGGTGGGCGAAGGCAGCGAAATGAAACACAACTTTGACATTGCCATGAACTTGATGGCTGATTTTGAAGACGAGATTAAAGACCGAAAGCCGCAACCGGAAGTGCCTCGTTATATGAGCCTGCTATTAGTGCTGCTTACTACTTGCCTGTTTACCTTCTCCGCTTTTGCTCAGTCGCCTGAGCAGCTTTATACTACTGCTAATGGTTTCTATAAAGCGGGGCAATTTGAACAAGCCGCCACCACTTACGAAAAACTGCTGATGCAGGATTATCGCACATCCGAAGTTTATTACAACCTCGGCAACTGTTACTATAAACTAAATAAACTGGGGCCTTGTATTCTTAACTACGAAAGAGCACTTAAACTCGCTCCGGATGATGAGGACATCTCCCACAACTTAAAAATAGCGGAGTTGAAGACTATTGATAAAATTCAACCCGTACCTCAATTGGGGATAATTACTCACTGGCATCAATTTACCACTTCACAATCTGCCAAGAGTTGGGGTATTATCGCTCTTATA
>CAZQYO010000451.1:0-1272 GCA_964597415.1 uncultured Chitinophaga sp. | reverse complement strand
CTTTGCGGTTTACTTGTTTGTAGGTTTCCGTCCATTTACGGTTTCTGCAGGTACGGTTTTACTGCTTTTCTCATTTGCCTTTTTATCGCTGGCATTTCAACAAAACCATAGGGTGCTAAACTCCAATGAGGCTGTGCTGATGGTCACAAACTCTTACGTGAAAAGTGCTCCCGATGATAACGGCAACAATGTATTTCTACTGCATGAAGGAACTAAGTTTCGCTTATTAGATAAAGTAGGTGAATGGCACAAAATCAAACTGGCAGACGGCAAAATAGGTTGGTTAGAAAATAACTCCTTTGCTCGTATTTGATCTTTCAAGGAGAATCGGAAGTGACAAATTTTTTTCTTATTCCCTTTTGCAATAAAATTCGATTCTTATTTTCAGTCAATTATTTCACTCACTTAAAACTGTAAACTATGGGGATGGTAAAAGAATTTAAAGAGTTTGCGATGAAAGGCAACGTGGTGGACATGGCCGTTGGTATCATCATTGGTGGAGCGTTCGGCAAGATCGTTTCTTCCGCAGTAACGGATGTAATAATGCCACCTATTGGCTTAGCACTGGGAGGTGTCAATTTCACCGACCTCAAAATCACACTTTCAAAAGCAGTAATGGAAGGCGACAAAATGAAGGAAGCTGTCACTATCAATTACGGTAATTTTATTCAAGTAACGGTGGACTTTCTGATTATTGCATTTGTCATATTTATGATGATAAAAGCAATGAACTCAATGAAGAAAAAAGAAGAAGCCGCACCGGCTGCACCTGCCGCACCATCCGCAGAAGTGATGTTGCTGACGGAGATACGGGACGCTCTGAAAAAATAAGCCCGGCTATTTCAACTTCTCGTTATTAGCGTGACGATCGCTGTCGCGCTTCGTTTTCTTCTCTAAGTTTTTTTGCAGGGCTTCGGTCAGGTTTACTCCGGTTTGGTTGGCTAAGCAAATCAGTACAAACAACACATCGGCTAATTCATCACTGAGTTCTTTTCCTTTATCGCTTTCCTTATACGATTGCTCTCCATATTGGCGGGCAATAACGCGAGCTACTTCGCCCACCTCCTCGGTCAGCATAGCCATGTTGGTGAGTTCATTAAAGTAGCGAACGCCAGTAGTCTTAATCCAGTTATCTACGGTTTGTTGGGCTTCGTGTATAGTCATCAGGCAGACAATTAAATTGAAATGGGACAAAAGTATTTACAATTGTTATGACCGGAGGGGCGATTTAGTGACTTTCCCCATCTCCTCTGCTATGCGCTCTGCATCGTA
>CAZQYO010000450.1:0-1998 GCA_964597415.1 uncultured Chitinophaga sp. | reverse complement strand
GATTGCCCGCTCATCAAAATGCTGATGGGACGACCCACAATATTGCTTCGCCCTACTACCACACAATGTTTTCCTGAAGTTTCAATTCCATATCGCTCCAAAATTTTAGTAATGCCATAAGGGGTTGCTGAAATATAGGAAGGCAAGCCTAAAGTCATTTTCCCCACATTAACAGGATGAAAGCCATCTACATCTTTTCGCGGATCAATGGAAAGCAACACTTTATCGGCATTGATATGTTTCGGCAGGGGAAGTTGAACAATAAATCCATCTATATCTTCATTCTGATTTAGCTTACTCACTTCGTTCAATAGAAATTCTTCTGAGATGGACGTATCTTCAAAATGTAGCAAGGTGGACGTAAAGCCCACCTGCTCACAGGCTTTTACTTTGTGTCCGACATAAGTAAGGCTTCCCCCATCGTTTCCTACCAGAATAGCTGCCAGATGCGGAGCCTTTCTGCCACCGGCTGTGATGGCCTCTACTTTTTGCTTTATTTCCTGCTTTAATTCGTCCGCCAGCTTCTTCCCGTCCAATAATATCATGTTTCCGATTTTTTTAGCGCCTGCAAGTAAATACAGAAGCGGTAAAATAGCTTCTGAAATTATAAACAACACTTCGCTTATCGTTAAAAACTATCATCGGGAAACAGAATAAATGGAGATGCTCTATTTCGCCAAATATTTTGGATAACTTTGAAACAAAATCAGCGAATCTTTAGAATGATAAGAGTAAGTTTTGTCACCCTTTTAGTAGCCATTATTGTCAGTTCTTTTTCCCCTCCGGCAAAAAAGCAGTATTCTCCAGCACAGGAAGGTATTAAATGGATGACTTGGAAAGAAGTGCAGGAAGCGGAGAAAACCGAACCCAGGAAAATATTTGTGGACGTATATACCGAATGGTGCGGCTGGTGCAAGAAAATGGATCAGAATACGTTTACCAATCCGGAAATTATTCGCTACATGAATAACAATTTCTACGCGGTAAAATTTGATGCGGAAACAGAGGAAGTAATCCGCTTTAAGGATAAAGATTACAAATACGTGCCCTCCGGAAACAGAGGTTATAATGAGTTAGCAGCCGAAATTTTGAATGGGAGAATGAGTTACCCTACTTCTGTGTACATTGACGAAGACCTGAATGTGCTGTTTCCGGTTCCCGGTTATTTAGAACCAAAAATATTGGAAGAGATATTGAATTTTGTTGGCGGCAATAATTACAAGACCATGAAATTCGATGAGTTTCGCACGAAATTTAACGGAACCATTCAATAATTATCAGAGAAAGATTTTCAGTATATCACCTACTTTGATTGGTCGGGAATTTATTTCTCTATTATCTGCCTTTAGTTTCTCTACAGTAATTCCATCATATTTCTGTGCGATATTCCAAAGAGTATCACCCGGCTGCACAACGTGGTAAATGCAACCGCACTTTTCATCCAATTTTTCTACAGAGGGTTCTTTCTGAATTTCTCCTGTTACCGAATCGTCAGCAGCGACAGAATCTACCGCTACATCTTGCTTTGCGTCCGGATTCTCTTTCGAAATTCCATTCCATATTGTATCGGGTCTTACCTTTTCAAAAGATCGGGGAGCAAATACCGCTGTGTATCCAGGTGCAGTGGTTGACTCCGGGCTTCTGGTAGTTACTTTAAGATTCTGCCCAATATTAATCAGGCTACTGTGCAGATGATTCCATGATTTCAAAGAGGCGACACTCACATGATACTTTGCAGCAATGCCACCAAGTGTTTCGTTTCGCTTTACTTTATGATAGATAACTGCGGGCACCGAAACTACCGGGGCTGCATTTATCACATCTGCTGAGGAATCAGCCATTACCTCTGCTTTCTTTGCCTCAAACAAAGCAAAATAATTTATAGGCAAATTGAGCGGAAATCCATTTTGAGTATAAGGCACTATTCCTTTTTTGATAGACGGGTTTAAAAATTGCAATTCATCTAATGGAATTTCTATAGTTTTTGCAATGTGCGCC
>CAZQYO010000449.1:0-2000 GCA_964597415.1 uncultured Chitinophaga sp. | reverse complement strand
TTCTATGAAGCGCGAGGAACAAAGGGCTGGGAAAGTTTGGAGAAGACCATCCGCTATATCCACTCCTTAGATGACCAATTATTTACTATTGCCGATGCCAAAAGGGGGGATATTGGTAACACTTCAAAAATGTATGCTAAAGCATTTTTCGAGTACTTCGATTTTGATGCCGTCACAGTGGCTCCCTATATGGGGGAGGATTCGATCACTCCTTTTTTAGGTTATGATAATAAATGGGTGATTCTTCTTGGTCTTACCAGTAACAAGGGCAGTCGTGATTTTCAGTTTTCAGAATGTAATGGAGAGCGATTATATGAGCAGGTAATTCGCAAGGCACAGCAGTGGGGTACGGCTGACCAACTGATGTTTGTGGTGGGTGCCACCCATCCGGAAGAACTCAAAAATATTCGTTCAATGGCTTCGGATTATTTCTTTTTGGTACCCGGAGTAGGAGCGCAGGGGGGCGATTTAAATACGATTTGCAATAACGGATTGAATCGTATGGGAGGCTTGATTATCAATTCTACCCGAAGTATTATTTACGCTTCAAAGGGAGAAGACTTTGCTGAAGCCGCCAAAAGAAGCGCATTGGCAACCCGAGCAGATATGATAAATTATACCAACACACTGTTTGCCAAATAAAAAAATCATTTAGTTTTAACCCAACTCAAAAAACTCAACAATGAAAAAAATTATTTTATCACTTGTATTCGGAATAGTATTATCGTTTGGAGTCGTTAGCGCACAAGATGCATATCAAGTGCAATCCAGTTTCTATAAAAATGCGTTAAAGAATTATGACTTACAAGCAGCTACAATAGCCTTATACAACATGATAGCTCTGAAACCGGAGAAAACAGATTTGAACGATTCCTTAGCACTGTTATATTTTGCCGGTGAGCGATATGCACAAGCCTATTTGGTAGGAGAGCAAATATTAAAGACAGACCCTAAAAGAACAGACATGCTTGAACTGGTAGCTGTTTCAAAGCAGAACTTAGGTATGGTAAAGGAATCACTTGCTGATTATGAAAAACTTTATGCGGCTGAGAAATCAATTTATTACCTGTATCAAATGGCTACTTTGCAATATCAGCTTAAAAGATTTGGTGAGTGTGTGGCTTCGTTAGATCAGGTAATCAGCGATCCTAAAAGTGCTGAACAAAAAGTAAATATTGTCGTTCAGGGTGGTTCGCAAGAAGTGCCATTGAAAGCGGCTTCGCTCAACGTAAAAGGAATTTGCGCCATGGAAATGAATCAGGAAGAAGCCGCACGTGATAATTTCACCAAGGCATTAGAAGCTTTCCCTCAGTTTGTTTTGGCTAAAGGGAACTTGGATATGTTGAATAAGAAAGATGAAAAAGCAAAGCAACCGGGTTCTACTAAAACTCCTGCCTCCAGCGTAAAAACAACCACTCCGCCTAAACAATAAATAATCCAATAGATTATAAAGAAGGGATGGTCGAAAGCCATCCCTTTTTTGCTGCTTTTGTTCTTTATTCTAGGTACATTTGACTATGAATTTGTCATATATCCTCAATCATTTAGGAGAGGAGCCGGAAGATTATTTCAATGCTGTAGCTCCTCCTATTATACAGACCAGCAATTTTTGTTTTAAAACGGTGGACGACTTGCGCCAAGCATTTACTGACGAAAAGAAATCACATTTATATACTCGTGGCAACAACCCTACCGTAGAGATACTGCGAAAAAAAGTCGCAGCATTGGCCGGTGCTGAAGATGCTTTGGTTTTTTCCAGTGGAATTGCCGCTATCGTAGCGGCTATCATGGCCAATGTAAAAGCAGGCGACCATGTAGTATGGGTTCAAAAACCTTACAAATGGACTAACCGACTACTGAGCGAATTTCTTGCAAAGTATGGGGTAGAAAGCACCATGGTAGATGGTAGAGATGCCAATAATTTCAGTGCCGCCACTAAACCTAATACGAAACTGTATTACATGGAGTCGCCTAACACTTTCACTTTTGAACTACAGGAT
>CAZQYO010000448.1:0-2007 GCA_964597415.1 uncultured Chitinophaga sp. | reverse complement strand
TATTTGGACCAGCGGCAGCTACCCGGTTTCAGCCGGAGGAGTTTTTCATCCGACCAATACTTATATCGCCAAAGTTGGCATAACCTCGCCAAATGTTTCAGCGTCAAATCTTCACCCCACCACCGCATCAGCAAAGGTTTATCCCAACCCCTCTGAGGATAATTTCGCTGTTCAGTTTACGATAAAAAAATCAGCTAATTGCTTTTTTCGTCTTTATGATGTAACGGGACGATTAGTAAAAATACTGTTGGAGGATAGAGTAAATGAAGGCATAAATAATTTTAGTTTTTCTATGCAGCCGTTGCCTACAGGCGTTTATTTCTTAATAGTTAATGATGGCAAGCGGGATATTGTAAAAGAAAAGGTTGTAAGGAATTAATTAATACCCTTATATTCTGATCTTCTCAAGAGCTTGATTGGTTATAGCAGATTGCCGCAATGGAGATTGCATTTTATACCAGTTATATACCGTAAATAGTCTGAAAGGAAGCCAGGTAAAATTCATACCCTGTAATAGATTTAATTTGATGCGGGAGGAGAAGGCGATTGATGATTTGAGTGAGCGCATCGGATAATTCGTTCATCGTTTTATAGACTTTATTCTTCATTTGACTTTTAATCACTCTCCAGATTTGTTCTGCCGGATTTAATTCCGGGCTGTAAGAAGGCAAAAACACCAAAGTCATGTTTTGCGGTATAACCAATCGTTTGGCTTTATGAAAAGCGCCGTTGTCTAAGAACAATACCTTGAACTCATCAGGATTAAGGGAGGAAAACTCATGGAGGAAGGCTTGAAAGGTATCGGTGTTGCAATAAGGCATCTCCAACATCAGACTGTCTCCGGTAACAGGAGAGAAAGCGCCAAATAGATACAGGTTTTCAAAACGATGAAGATACGGGCAAATTGGTTTAACTCCTCTGGCAGTTAACGCTCTGCCATTACGGGTGAACAATCCAAAACGGCTTTCATCCTGGAAATAAATATTGAAAGAACGGTAACTATCCTTATTTTCTCTGGCGAGTTGAGCGATGATGTCCGGAGTTTTTTTTAAACTCAGCAATGGACTGTTCGCTCTTATGAATATGACTTTTGCGGGCTACTTTGAGTTTAGCGCCAAAATGTTTCTTTACATACGCATGGATAGTTATATACTTGATCCCTTTGATGAAATGTTCATCTACCCACTCCTGCAATTGCTTAAAACTACTAAACGCATCCTCTGCGCTATGTAGCCGCTTTTGTATCGCCTGATGAACTTGTGGAGTAATGACCTCTCTGCGTTTGCCTCCCCGGCTGTGTTGGAGCAAGCCGTCAATACCCTGCTGACGATATATCGTCCGCCACTTCTGGATACTGTTAGGATTAACGCCTACCTGTTGAGCCAACTCAATTTTAGAAAGAGGTGTTTTACTTTTCTTCATTGCCAGCAACATCACCACTCTGCTTCTCAGAGAGTTGGGTTGTTTCTTTAACAAACTCTGTAGTTGTTGTTTGCTTTCTTTAATCTCTATTGTAAGTGCATTTGCCATGAGGCAAATATAATACCATTAGACTATTTATGAAATAAAAATAGTATAATTTCAATCAATAACCACTTAGCGATGGAAAAGGACATAAAAAAATTGATTTTCTTTGGGCGAGATTATACATCCTGTCATTTAAAGTTTTGCTCTATGAAAATCATTTGTGTCGGAAGAAATTACAAAGAACATGCTAAAGAATTAAACAACGACGTACCGGATAAGCCCGTCATTTTTATGAAACCGGATACGGCAAAGCTGAAAGACAACAAGCCGTTCTTCTATCCTGACTTTACCAGCGACCTTCACTACGAAACAGAAATTGTACTGAAGGTTGCTAAGAATGGAAAGAACATACAGGAAAAATTCGCCCACAATTACATTGAAGCTGTTACAGTAGGTATTGATTTCACTGCAAGGGATTTGCAGCATGAGCAAAAGAAAAAAGGATTGCCGTGGGAAATTGCCAAATCATTTGACCATAGT
>CAZQYO010000447.1:0-2019 GCA_964597415.1 uncultured Chitinophaga sp. | reverse complement strand
CCATCCAGCATGTTTATCACCTCACATTCATCGGCTAATTGGTGAGCAGGCGCATCGCTGTACGAGTCCACTGCCACCACGTATTGACCGAGTCTTTTAAGGGCTATGGTTAATTCTTTTCCCAGTTCTCCACTGCCCAAAAGCAGAATCTTTTTTTGCATAAATGGTGGTTTTGCAGATAATGGAATTGTGTTACCTTGCGCCCGCAAAACAATAAAAGAATGTTTGACGACAAAACATTATTCTCTGAAAAAGTTGCTGCCGGTAAGAGAACCTATTTCTTTGATTTGAAAGAAAATCAGCAAGGCTCACGCTTGCTTAAGATTACGGAAAGCCGTAAGAACGAAGGAGAATTTATTCGCAACAGTATCCTGATATTTCAAGAAGATTTTGATAAGGTTTTTGAAGCGATGGATAAGGTGAAAGCCGAAATTAATAAACCGGAGTAGTTAGTTTTTCTCTGCCAGCCAACTGGGCACAGTTATTTTTATATTCTCCATATCCCCTTTCAGTTCAATGTCTTTGATCCCGTCAGAAGGGTATCCGAAACTGCGCATGGTGCAGTTAAAATCGGCTGATAAGTTGAAGTGCTTTTTATCACTTTCCCAATTAAAGTCGGTAATGTCCACCTTGCTGCTTTCTTTCACCATATAGTAGTTGTTATTGTGGTATTGAAGCGCCACTAAATAGCTGGAAGGCACACCGGTTTTATCCGGCTCATAACCAATTTCAAATTGGATGTTATCCGAAGTCAGTTTCTCCTCTTTGTTTTGTTTAGTCGGCCCGCTGAATACCGCATTTACTACCGTCCTTGCGGGTATTCGCCCGTCCATAGAGGCTGCGCGGTTGATAAGCAACCCGCGGTATAATTGATCTTCGCGAACCTGAAAATCGGCTCCGTTAATGGTGGCGTGAAATGAACCTTGTGTTTTGACTTCTTCCTGCAAAGAGGAAGAAACTGCGTGCGTTACCATTAGGCACAAAATGAAGTAAGTTTTCATGTGTCGTTTGCTTAGTTATGAATACTTTGTTCTATAGTGCTGAAGTCAGGGTATGCCACTAATATAAGGCGGGGTCTTGCTTTTGTCAAGACTGTCCCGCCCCAAAAAAAGCTCTCAATCAGGAAACGACTAATTTTTTGTAGCGAAACTTGTGTGGCTGGTCATCGGAGATTCCTAAGCGCTGTTTCTTATTCTCTTCATAATCGCTGAAGCCGCCTTCGAACCAATACACCTGCCCTTCGCCTTCAAAGGCCAATATGTGAGTACATACGCGGTCGAGGAACCAACGGTCGTGGGAGATAATAACTGCACAGCCCGCATAGTTTTCTAAGGCTTCTTCCAGTGCGCGGATAGTGTTTACATCGAGGTCGTTAGTCGGCTCATCCAATAGAAGGACGTTGGCTTCTTCGCGAAGGGTAAGTGCCAAATGCAAACGGTTTCTTTCGCCCCCTGAAAGAATTTTTATTTTTTTCTGTTGGTCGGCTCCGTTAAAGTTGAATCGTGACACGTAGCCGCGAGAGTTTAGTTTCAGTTTGCCCAGTTCAATCCACTCATCTCCGTTGGAAATCACTTCCCATACATTTTTCTCCGGATCAATATTGGAGTGCATTTGATCTACATAAGCAATCTTAACGGTATCGCCCACTTCAAAATTTCCACTGGTCGGTTTTTCCATCCCCATAATCATGCGGAAAAGAGTGGTTTTGCCCGCTCCATTTGGCCCGATAATGCCCACTATGCCTCCTTGGGGCAAAGAGAAATTCAGATTTTCATAGAGCAGGCGGTCTCCAAATGCTTTGGCTACATTTTTAGCTACAATGACCTTCGCTCCGAGGCGCGGCCCTGGCGGAATGTATATTTCTAATTTTTCATCTTGTTTTTTCGAATCTTCCTGCAACATTTTTTCATAGTTGGCTATACGTGCTTTCCCTTTAGCCTGTCGGGCTTTTTGCCCCATGCGCACCCATTCCAACTCCCGCTGCATCACTCGCTGGCGTTTGCTTTCTACCCGCTCTTC
>CAZQYO010000446.1:0-2021 GCA_964597415.1 uncultured Chitinophaga sp. | reverse complement strand
TATTCAGTCCTTCTATTTCGTCTTCAAGGTCGCGTACCTCGATAGGAAGTTCACCTTTCAAAATCTGAATTTTGTCAATTTGGGAATCAATTTCTTGGAGTTCCCACAACTGTTGAAGTTTCTCTTCAATGGTAAGTTCTTTGGTAGGTGTTTTGCTTGCAGCCATATTATAAATAATTGATTGGGTTTGTATTGATTTTAGAAATCCGGGCGGCAAATGTAGGGAATTTTTCTAAAAGTTGTTCAGCTATCAAATCTTTTGTAAACTGCTCACTTTCATAATGTCCTATGTCGGCCACCACTATTTTCGCATCGGCATCAAAAAAGTCGTGATACTTGAAATCGGCAGTGACCAACATATCGGCTTCGGCAGCAATAGCCCGGTCAAGTAAAAAGCGACCGGCTCCCCCGCAAACAGCTACTTTCTGAACCGGTTTTCCCAATAGTTTAGTGTAACGGATGCAGTTGGTTTTCAGTTGCTTTTTGATGGATTGGAGGAAGTTAAGCTCATTCATAGGCTGTTTCAGTTCGCCTATCATACCACTACCTACATTGTTGTATGTGTTTTCCAAGGCAACAATATCATAAGCTACTTCCTCATACGGGTGAGTTTCTTGCAAGGCGCTCACCACTTTTTGCTCCAAACAAGCAGGAAAGATAGTTTCAAACTTTATTTCGTCTGCCTTTTCCAGTACCCCTCTTTCCCCCAAAGCTGGTTGGGAGTTTTCGTTACCTCGAAATGTTCCTATTCCACGATGGCTGAAACTCGTTTCACTGTAATTTCCGATGTGACCGGCTCCCACATCGAAAATTGCTCTACTTACATTTTCGTAATGTTCTATTGGGATGAAGGTGTACAACTTGCGGAGAAGTTGAGTTTTGGGAGACAGAATTTGAGGGTTAGTCACGTCTAATCTTCGACATATATTGGCATTCACCCCATTCATTACATTGTCATAGTTAGTGTGAATAGCGTAGATAGCAATATTGTTCTGAATGGCTTTTATTACCACTCGCTCAACATAATTTTTTCCGTTTAGCTTTTTTAACCCGCTAAAAATGATGGGATGGTGTGCTATCACCAATTCGCATTTTTCGCTGATAGCCTCGTCTATTACTTCTTCGGTTGTGTCTAAGGTAATAAGCGCATTTTTAACGGGGGCGTTCTTATCGCCCACTAGTAGTCCGCTATTATCATAGGTTTCCTGATAAGACAAAGGGGCTATGCTCTCGAGGTAGTCGGTGATGTCCTTTATTTTCATATCGTTTCTTTAAATTCTTTGAGCTTCAATTTAAAAGCTGTTTATTTCTATTGTTAAATTGGTTTAGGTTTGATTCAAAATCAAAAGCATCAGACAAATATCCAAAATACTCCTTTATCCGTTATCACTGCTTTACGGATTACTTTCCGAACTGCGCAATTCACTTTACAACAAAAAGGTTTTCCGCACGGTGCGCTTTGACTTTCCTGTGATTTCAATCGGTAACCTCACAGCAGGAGGTACCGGCAAAAGTCCACACATTGAGTACCTCATCTTTCTGTTGCAGTATATCTATAAAGTAGCAACTCTCAGTCGGGGGTACGGACGAAAATCGTATGGCTTTACCATCGCTACCGATGCTTCCACAGCCGATGAAATAGGAGATGAGCCAAGGCAGTTTAAGCAAAAATTCCCTGAAACGCTCGTAGTGGTAGAAGAAGATCGCGTATTTGCCATCCCGAGAATGTTAGATCAACATCCCGAAATAGATGTGATTTTGTTAGATGATGCCTTTCAGCATCGAAGTATGCGAGCGGGATTGTCCATTTTGCTTACTGAGTATTCAAATCTCTTTACGCGCGATAATTTATTGCCCTTAGGTTGGTTGCGTGAAGCAAAATGCAATTATCACCGGGCTGATATTATCATTGTCACTAAATGCCCTCCTTTATTGAACTCTACTGAACAGGAAATAATTATTGCCGAAATAAAACCATACAACTACCAGAAGGTGTATTTCTCTTCCATACAATATGGAAC
>CAZQYO010000445.1:0-2026 GCA_964597415.1 uncultured Chitinophaga sp. | reverse complement strand
AAGTGGTAGATGTGATAGAGGAGTTAAAAAAATACTCTGTAAAAATAGAAGTGGTAGATCCCTATGCCGATGCCGAAGAGTTTCATGAAGAATATGGCATTCATTTGAACAAGGAATATGGCAACGATTACGATGCGGTGATTGTAACGGTAAACCATGAGCAGTTTTCGACTTTAGATGATGACTTCTTCAAAAAGCTATTGAAGCCCGATGGTATTGTGGTGGACGTAAAAGGTGATTTAAGAAAGAAAATAAAATCATTAATCTATTGGAGTCTTTAACCCCTAAGATGAAAAAAATACTGATTACCGGAGGCGCGGGTTTTATAGGCTCACATTTGGTTCGTCTGTTTGTAAACAAGTACCCCGAATACGAAATTTACAATCTCGATAAATTGACCTATGCCGGCAATCTGGAGAACCTCAAAGACATAGAATCCAAACCTAATTACCACTTTATAAAGGGGGATATTATAGAAGCCGATTTTGTGCTGTCCCTATTTAAAGAGCACCAAATAGAGGCGGTGATACACTTAGCAGCCGAGAGCCATGTTGACCGCTCCATCAGCCATCCACTTGAGTTTGTGATGACCAATGTAATGGGAACCGTCAATCTTTTAAACGCGGCTAAAACCGCCTGGAACTGCTCTAAAGACAATCCCGTGCCGGAGGGCAAAAGATTTTATCATGTCTCTACCGATGAAGTCTATGGTAGTTTAGGAGCCGATGGTATTTTTACCGAGCAAACCTCTTACGACCCCCACAGCCCTTACTCTGCCTCTAAAGCTTCCAGCGATCATTTTGTAAGAGCCTATCACGATACTTACAACATGCCCTGCCTTATCTCTAACTGTTCTAACAATTACGGCCCTAATCAATTCCCCGAAAAGTTGATTCCCTTGTGCATCTACAACATCAGAAACCGCAAACCGCTTCCTATTTACGGAAAGGGCGAAAACATCCGCGACTGGCTGTATGTAGAAGATCACGCTCGCGCCATTGATCTCATTTTTCACAAAGCGGCCAACGGCTCTACTTACAATGTAGGGGGGCACAATGAGTGGGCAAACATCGAGGTGATTCGCCTGCTTTGCCGCATCATGGATGCAAAACTCGGATTGCCCAAAGGGGAGAATGAAAAGCTCATCACCTTTGTAAAAGATAGAGCCGGCCATGATCTACGCTATGCGATAGATTCTACCAAACTAAAACACGAGTTAGGCTGGCAACCTTCTTTGCAATTTGAAGAAGGATTAGAAAAAACGGTGGATTGGTACTTAGCGAATGAAGAATGGCTAAACCATGTTACCTCCGGACAGTATCAGCAATATTACGTGAACCAATATGTTAACCGTTAATTAAACAATTGCTCTCCATGTACAATATAAAGTATCACGATAAAGACCTCTCCTCCTTTAGTTTTTTGGTAACAGGCGGTGCGGGATTTATCGGATCCAACATTGTAGAATACCTATTGAAATACGGAGCCGGAAAAGTGCGGGTGCTTGATAATCTGGCAACCGGTCTCGCCTCCAATTTGGCAGAATTTAAGTCCCATCCCGCCTTTGAATTTATAGAAGGCGACATCCGCGATTTAGAAGTGTGCCGCAACACCTGCCGGGGAATTGATTTTGTATCCCATCAGGCGGCTTTAGGTTCTGTACCTCGCTCTATTAAAGAACCTGAAAATACAAATGCCGTCAATGTATCCGGTTTTGTAAACATGCTGATTGCCGCTAAAGATGCCGAGGTCAAGCAATTTGTTTATGCTTCCTCCTCCTCTGTGTATGGCGATGAAAAATCGCTGCCAAAGGTAGAGGAGAAAATAGGAGATCCTTTATCTCCTTATGCCGTGAGCAAATACACCAACGAATTATATGCAAAGGTTTTTCATTCGGTATATGGAATGAAAGTATTGGGCTTGCGCTACTTCAATATTTTCGGTCCCAAGCAAGACCCAAACGGCATGTATGCTGCGGTGATCCCTTTGTTTGTGAGTAAAATACTGAAACGCGAAGAAGTGTTTA
>CAZQYO010000444.1:0-2027 GCA_964597415.1 uncultured Chitinophaga sp. | reverse complement strand
GTCATTCTTATTATGATAGCGAAGGGATACAAAATGGAAATCTAATAAGCATGGACTTCGAATTGGGAGAAGTTCTACTCCTCAATAAGCCACTCCGCTGGACTTCATTTGATGTAGTGAACAAACTTCGCTTTGCGTTAAAAGGGGTGTACGGAAAAAAACTGAAAGTGGGACATGCCGGCACTTTAGATCCCTTAGCTACAGGCCTGCTGATTATCTGCACGGGAAAGATGACCAAGCGTATTGATGAATTTGCCGGAATGGATAAAGAATATACCGGCACTTTTACTTTGGGGGCCACTACTCCCTCTTACGATTCGGAATATCTTCCTGATGCTCTCTTTCCTACCGATCACGTCACAGAAGCTATGTTAGCTCATGCCGCTCAAAAATTTACAGGTGTGATAGAGCAAATGCCTCCTGTTTTCTCGGCAATAAAAATGGATGGGCAACCCGCTTATCTCAAAGCCAGAAAAGGGAAAGAGGTGGAAATGAAAACCCGATTGGTAGCCATTCACGAATTGGAGTTAACCGCTTGCCACATTCCGGATATTGACTTCCGCGTGCGGTGCAGCAAAGGCACGTATATTCGCTCGCTCGCTTACGACTTTGGAAAAGCGGTGCAGAGTGGAGCCTACCTCAAAGGCCTGTGCCGGACTAAAATTGGAGAATTTGATTTGAAAAATGCACTGACGATAGAGGAGGCAATTTCCCTCATAGAATCGGTAAAAAAATAACTTTGTGTATGCGAGTTTTCCGCGACTTAAATCATCTGCCTGCTTTCAAAAAATCCGTTATTACCATCGGCACTTTTGATGGGGTGCATATCGGCCATCAGAAACTGATACAGCGCATTGAACAGATTTCGCGCAAAACACAGAGCGAAAACATCATCATCACCTTTCATCCGCATCCTCGCATAGTTATTAATCCGCAAGACACTTCATTGCGCTTGTTGAATACCATTGAAGAAAAGATTTCACTGTTAGAGAAATACGGGGTAAATAATTTGGTCATTGTCCCCTTCAGCCGCGACTTTTCTGAACAGGATGCCGAAACCTACATCAGCGATTTTCTTGTCCGGAATTTTTCACCCGGTTATATCGTGATTGGCTACGATCACAAATTCGGGAAAAACCGAAGTGGGGATTATCTGCTCTTAGAAAAATTGAAAGAATGTTACGGTTATGAATTAGAAGAAATTGACAAACAAACGATAGACGACATTGGAATCAGCTCCACCAAAATAAGAAAGGCACTGGAGCAGGCAGATTTACAACTTGCCAATGAATTGCTGGGGCATTATTACACGCTGACCGGGACAGTAATAAAGGGATGGCAAAATGGACGGAAACTCGGATTCCCTACGGCTAATATTCAACTGACAGATGAATATAAGTTAGTTCCTGCCTGCGGCATTTATGCAGTATTGGTTCACCATGCAGGGATAGTACACAAAGGCATGTTGAGTATTGGATTTAACCCCACCTTTGGCGGCAAAGTGAAAACTATTGAGGTAAATATTCTTGACTTTAATAGCGACATCTATGGAGAAGTGCTCACTCTTGAGTTAGTGAAATTTCTGAGAGAAGAAAAGAAATTTGATTCCGTAGAGGAACTCATAGCCGCAATACAGCAAGACGAAGTGAACACCCGTGAATTATTCGCCTCTAACCTCTTCTAACTTTCTAAAACTCTTTACCACTAAATATTGCGCTTTGCCATTAATTCGACATTCGATTAATGCCGCACCTCTGTATTCTAAAGGCAAGCGTTTAGCTTCTGTGTTAGTGTCAGGTTCGTTGTTGATTTGGTTATAAGTGAGTAGTACCGAATCGCCTTCCTTAATTTTCTGTTGTGTTTCCTGCGAAAATAATTCAAGATTAAAGGGTACATTTTGCGTCCCTAACCAAACGTTTCCAAACTCTACTTTCTCTGCTGTCTTTATCAGTAGTTTAATAGAAAACTTTGTGCCACTTCTTCCTCCCGGTGCTCCAGAAACCCAGTGAAGTTCGGTCGCATCGGCT
>CAZQYO010000443.1:0-2029 GCA_964597415.1 uncultured Chitinophaga sp. | reverse complement strand
AGAGAAACGCTTCAGGCTTTTAATCACCGGAGTTTTGGTGGCAGAGTCATATTTCAATGCAATTTTTATCACTCCCTGCGGACTGCCCTCTGCATCAAATTTGTACTTTAAAATATACCCTTTGTCGTACAAAATCTCTGTGATTCTCTTTTTCATTTTTGAAGAAGGAATTTCCACTAATCGGTGTCCGGCCTGCTGGGCATTTCTTATGCGGGTCAGAAAATCTGCTATTGGATCAACTACCATTGTATTACTTTTTGTGTGATTTCTGTTTTTGAAAAAAATTTACCACGAAGCCTTTGTCACTCCCGGAATTTTACCTTTACTGGCCAAGTCGCGGAATTTAATACGACAAACACCATATTGACGAACGAACCCTCTGGGTCTGCCGGTAAGTGCGCAGCGATTGCGAAGTCTTACTTTTGAAGCATTCTTAGGAAGTTTGTCCAATAAACCCCACTCTCCTGCTTCTTTCAGTTCCTTGCGCTTAGTGGCGAACTTTGCTACCAGTCTTTCTCTCTTACGCTGACGGGCTTCTATTGATTTCTTTGCCATTTATCTTACTTATTTTCAGTTTCGGTATTTACTTTAACGTCTTTCTTGAAAGGCAAGCCCAACTCTGCCAACAGAGCATACGCCTCTTCATCCGTTTTTGCAGTAGTGACAAACGTAATGTCCATTCCGTTCATCTTGGTCACCTTATCAATTTCAATTTCGGGGAAAATAATCTGCTCTTTTATCCCCAGCGTATAATTCCCTCTTCCATCAAATCCCTTGTTATTAATACCGCGAAAGTCGCGAACACGGGGGAGGGCTACCGCCACTAAACGATCCAAAAACTCATACATCCGCTCTTGGCGCAGCGTAACACGAGAGGCAATCGGCATATTTTCTCTTAACTTGAAGTTAGATATCGCCTTCTTTGCCTTAGAGGCTACTGCCTTTTGGCCGGCTATAGCAGTCATTTCATTAACCGCCACATCTACTAATTTCTTGTCAGAAGTAGCGCCATTAACACCCTGATTTAAACAGATTTTTTGAAGACGAGGCACCTGCATTATGCTGGTGTAGTTGAATTTCTTCATCAACGAAGGCACAATCTCTTGCTCGTAACGCCCTCTAAGGCGTGGAGTATATTTAGCTTGACTCATTATTTTCGTTTTCGCACGATTGCCAACCGTGCATTTTTAAAAATGGACGGCAAAAATAAACCTTCACCACACATTTCCAAAAGATTTGCTTAAAATTATTGATAGGGATAAAGTCTTGTTGGCTGACGATTTTTTAAGCAGGTGCAAGGTATAGAAAAAGGAGGAAGAACTAAGGAGGCCATTGTTCAAATAAACTTTTATTGCTTTTAACTAACTTCCTTCAGAGCTTTAGTGTGCCACCTTCTCTAAATTATAAATGGACTGTTCGGATATCATCATAGAAAAGAAAGCTCCCCTTCCTCGTTTATTCAAACTTAGTGTGAATTATACGCAACCGCTGGATTCCCCACTTTATCTTTATTATTGCAGCCGTTTGGCAAAAGAGGGTTTTAGAGCAATATGAAATACTTCTGAATCAGCCTCGTTTAAAGTGGAATAATCCGGTGAAACAACGCATTCTCTTCATTTCTTTTTTTCTCTTTACGGTATTAAGTAAAGGGTACAGTCAATTTATTTATCCACCCGACTTACAATGTGTGGTCAACGATAATGTTAATGGTAATGTGACTCTTTACTGGACCACCCCTAACAATGCTTGCGGAGCATTTGTTGATTACACGGTGTATGCTTCTCAAAGTCCCACAGGCCCATTCAGTCAGCTAACGCAAATTACTTCTCCTACACAAACAAGTTATGTGCATACCAATGCCTTGGCCAGTTCCAACACATGGTATTATTACGTGGTTACCAACGCCAATTGCCCCGGAGCTACCCAATTGAGCAGCGACACGGTAAACAACCTCAATCCAGATATCCCTGAAATCGTAAACGTGGATGTAACACCGAGTGGTGATGTAATTATAAATTGGCAAGCAGAC
>CAZQYO010000442.1:0-2032 GCA_964597415.1 uncultured Chitinophaga sp. | reverse complement strand
AAAATTTTATTGATGCCATCCCCTGCGGATTTTATGTATTGGTGTATTCTACCAACAACCCCGTTTACTCTAACTGGGATACTACGTTGGTGAATTCACTGCAGAACTTAGGATTTGCACAGGCCGGCCAATTTGCCAGCGGACAGGTGAACGGTCCCTTTGTGTTCTTTACTCAAAAGTGCAACAATGCCTATCCTTCTTACTTCTCTTCTTTGAATGGATATAGCACTCCTTTAAATACCACTTTAACTTTTAACGGCATTTGGTATCAGGGAAACTTTACTTCTCCCAAAATAGGCCCCGCCTTTGAATGGATTAGTATGCACTGGAAACATGCCCCTCGCGAAACTCCTACAGCAGATTTAGATACCGTAGATATTATAGGAGTGGGAGCTAATGGGGTGGAGACTGTTTTACTTTCCACCACCAATTTGGATAATCTGAATCTTTCCTCCAGCATCAATGCGCAACAATACCCCTATATTCGACTGCGCCTTCGCACTTATGATGATAGCTTGCGCACCCCCACCCAATTGAAATACTGGCGGGTGTTATATAAAAAACCGCCCGAAGCAGCGATGAATCCGGCTGCGCATTTTGTGTTCACCGATTCGTTGAGTATGGGGGGAAATCTGCACTTAGAACTTGGATTGGAAAATGTGACGGATATTCCGATGGATAGTATGCTCACCCACTACACCATTCGCGATGCCACCTTGGCTACTTATCTCGATACTATACGCTACGATTCTTTAAAAGGTTTAGCCATTATGCACTTGGTGTTTAATAAACCGATTAACGGGAATAATTACAGCGGAGCCAATAAAATTATAGTGGAGGCCAACCCGGATGGCGATCAGTTAGAGCAATATCACTTCAACAACTTTGCCGAGCTTGATTTCAGAACATTGGGAGATAAAATAAATCCGCTGTTGGATGTGACTTTTGACGGACAGCATATTTTCAATGGTGATATTGTTTCTGCAAAACCGGATATTCTGATGACCTTGAAAGACGAGAATCAATTCCTCGCGCTCAATGATTCCGCCTTGGTGAATGTGTATCTCAAATATCCGGGCGAAACGAACCCGCGAAGCATTCCATACGATAACACGATACTGAAATTTTATCCGGCAGACTCCACTCAGTTGCACTTGGGGAATAAAGCCATTGTTGAGTTTACGCCCGAATTAAATTTGGATGGCACGTATGAACTGACGGTGCACGACCGCGACCGCAGTGGAAACACCAGCAGTCAAGAAACTCGTAACGAAAACAACCGCTATTACGACTATAAGATTTCGTTTGAGGTGATTAATAAACCGATGGTGACGAACGTGCTCAACTATCCTAATCCCTTTACTACTTCCACTCGTTTTGTGTTTACCATTACCGGCAGTCAGGTGCCCGATTACATGAAGATTCAAATAATGACCATCAAAGGGACGGTAGTAAAAGAGATTACAAAAGAAGAACTGGGGCCGATTCGCGTGGGTCGTAACATTACTGAATATGCGTGGAACGGGCGCGACCAATTCGGTGATTTGTTGGCTAACGGAGTTTATTTCTACCGGGTGATTACGCGCTTAGATAATAAACAGATGGACCACTTGGACCTGGGTTACGATAAATACTTCAAAAAGGGCTTTGGTAAGTTGGTGATTGTTCGATAGCCGATTGCAGCCCCAACGTAAAATAGGTTGACACATTTTGAAACCTGAAAAACATCAAAACGCAAGAATGGAAAACGGTTAGTAAAACGGAAACGCGATGGATTGTTCCGAAAATACAATCGGGTAGAAAGTGGGTAGGAGAAGCCTGTGAGCGGATTTAATTTTAAAGCAAAGATCCGCTTAGAAATATCGAAGAACTCCGTGGAGGCTAACGTTGTTTGTTATAATCTTAAGTACAAGAAGGAATAAAGGTAATCTTGAGCATAAACTACTCGGGAACAACTCCCCAAATTGGCATTGATGAAGCCATTTTTTCGAAACTTCACGAGTAGCAAGTAAATTAACTCAGTGCTTTCTTT
>CAZQYO010000441.1:0-2037 GCA_964597415.1 uncultured Chitinophaga sp. | reverse complement strand
GCTGCGACCGGGGAATACGGCTGCACTTACTAATAGTAAAGCGTTTATTGAGGACACATTTGAAATACTAAAAGACAAAAAAGTAGGATTGGTAAGAGCCGACAGTGGATTTTATGCGCATGATTTCTTGACGTATCTGGAAACAGAAAGGCAAATCAATTACATCATAGCCGTAAAAATGTATCCGACCATAAAGAAAGAATTACAAGCACAAAAAGCATGGTGGCCATTAAAAGACGGAATGGAAATATGCGAATTTGAATACCAATCTCCTGATTGGGAAAAGCCAAGACGAATGGTCGCAGTGAGGAAAAACACAGAGATACTCACCAAAGCCACCGGCAAACTTTTATTGTTTGACGAACCGGTGGGCAAATACCGATACGGTTTGTATGTTACTAATCTTGATTTACCGGCAGAACAAATATGGCTCAGTTACAAAAGCAGAGCAGATGCAGAAAACAGAATCAAAGAATTGAAATACGATTTTGGTTTAGATAGTTTTTGCAGGAATAAATTTTGGGCAACAGAAGCAGCCTTTAGAACGATAATGATCGCCTATAACTTGATGAGTTTGTTCCGTCAGGGAGTGCTGAAGTCCAAGTCCCAAGCCACTTTGAGCACATTAAGGTTTAAATGCTTTGCATTAGGAAGTTGGATCAGTAAACATGCCGGAAAAACCACTTTAAATATCTCTGCAATCGGTGAAAAAACGAAAATGGTTGGATGGATTATTTGATATAGTCACGCAAAGCCACAAGTCATTCTATTTTTCTATAGCATAATCTGGGATAAAGTCAGGGGTTACATCAAATGTAATTTCTTTTTGGTTCTCAATAAATCGTCAAAAGAGTATTTTATACTCTGTAAAGTTTAGTGCTTAGATGTACGCATTATACGATTTTCGCCAACGACACTTGTCCGGTGACGGTCATTCCGGCAAACTGATGTTCGAGGTCATTACGCATCACATTTACAACTATAGAAAGTAGTTGCTTTGCTTTCGCCCTCTCCTCCTCTACTTTGCAGAGATTTAATTTCCCTGATGTGCCAATTGGAAACGATGAAAAGCAGCTAATTTGTTGGTATTAATCCAGTCCACCCCTGACTTTAGTAAAGTCTGCCACACCTTTGGCTTGTCGGGTATTGCCCAAAAGCGAATATCCTTATGGTAGGCATGCACTTCGGCTACCAAAGCATCTAATTTTTCGCGTTGCCGTTCCGGCATTTTGCCTATTCCTCTCCACGTAAAATACCCTCCCCATGCACTGCTGAAACGGGTAGCCACTTTCCTTACCTCCTTATTTGTAATAGCCCCTATCCCGGCATCTACCGTAGCGAGTGATTTCTTTTCTTTCAACAGAGAGGCAATGGGACTGCCGCCCGATATAAGTATATTAATCGCCTTCTGTGCCACCACCGAATCTCCTTCATACTCGGTGATAATATCCTTGTAGTCGGCTAAAATCGTTTTCAACTTCTCATAAGTGGGCGCGCCATCGGTTTTAAAATCTATCATAAAAATGACCGGCTGTGTGCTTCCCTTATAAACCCATCCTCCATGCAGTTCAATTATTTTCTTAATCGGGTTCAGGTATAACTCTTCTATCGTCTTTTTTCGATTTAACCCGAGCGCCACATGCGATACCACTAATCGGTCGTGGTGCAAATACACATCTATCTCAATACTGGTAAAACCATTCTCTACCGCTTCCAATAAAGGTCGCTTGTGCACATAATCATTATGAGCATGACCGTGAGCGATAGGGAGGGTTTGCGAATAAGCAAACAGGCTGCCTGCAAGACAGGCGAAAGCGGTAAGAAAAGAGGGCTTCATCATCTTACGAAAAGAATAAAACATTCTAATTTCTTTAGGCTGAAACGCAAAAAACTTTGAAAATCATATCCCCTTCCTATCTTCACAACTCTATTCCCACACAAATAAAAAATCAATGAACGGAGGAGAAATTATTGCAAAAGTGTTGCAGAAACAAGGGGTAAAGCATTTGTTCACCCTATATGGTGGTCACACATCAC
>CAZQYO010000440.1:0-2042 GCA_964597415.1 uncultured Chitinophaga sp. | reverse complement strand
ATGGTGAAGGAATGTCCCTTTTTTTAAAGCTCTATTCCTCATAATTAAACTCTATTTTGCGCGCTGCACGCTATGAATAAGCTCACCCGCGGACTCAGTTTAAAGCAGGCTGTTGCCATCAACATGATTGACATGGTAGGCATCGGGCCTTTCATTACCATTCCATTTATCATTGGTGCCATGAACGGGCCACAGTGCATTCTCGCATGGATACTCGGAGCCATTCTTTCCTTTACTGATGGCAGTGTGTGGGCAGAGTTAGGTGCTAAATGGCCACAAGCCGGAGGCAGTTATGCCTTTCTACAAAATCTTTACGGCAAACAGAGATGGGGGCGGTTCATGTCTTTTCTATTCATTTGGCAAACGGTCATTCAGGCTCCCTTAGTCATCGCTTCTGGAGCTATCGGCTTTGCACAATACCTCACCTATTTGGTGCCCTTAGAAGCATGGCAACAAAAAGCCGTTTCAGGCAGCTTAGTCATAGTGCTGGCATTTCTGCTCTATCGAAAGATTAGCGACATCGGAAAAATTTCCGTGTTTATGGGAATGGTAGTGGCAGGCACTATCCTGTGGCTCATTCTGAGTGGGGTACCCCATTTCAGTACTGCGCTGGCCTTCACCTATTCCAAAGATGCGTTTGACTTTACTCCTATCTTCTTTTTTGGCTTAGGGCAAGCGAGTATTAAAAGCGTTTATTCCTTCCTGGGATATTACAATGTGTGTCACCTCGGTGGCGAAATCAAAGACCCTTCGAAAAATATTCCGCGCAGTATTTTCATTTCCGTTGGGGCCATTGCCGTGTTGTATCTGGCTATGCAGATAATGATACTTGGCATATTGCCCTGGCAGGAAGCGAAGGACTCTCCGTTTATTGTGAGTATGTATTTCGAAAGGATATACGGAACAGAAGCGGCACGGGTGGCTACAGCATTGGTGCTGTTCATTGCGACTACCTCCCTCTTTGCCGTAATGCTCGGCTACTCCCGCGTGCCTTATGCCGCAGCAGTAGATGGCAATTTCTTTTCGGTGTTTAGCAAGCTGCACCCCACCAAAAATTTTCCGCACATATCGCTTTTAGTATTGGCGGGAACCGGCTTCGTATTCAGTCTGCTGTTTAAAATGAAGGAGGTGATAACCGCCATTATCATCATGCGTATTATCGTTCAGTTTCTGGGGCAGAGTGTCGGCATTATTCTTTATCATCAGCGACAGAAAAATGAGCACTTTCCCTACCGCATGTGGCTTTATCCTCTTCCCGCTCTGATAGGCATGACAGTTTGGGTGTTTATCTTTTTTACGGCAGATGTGGTTTATATGGAAGGCGCATTTCTGATGGTTGCTTTGGGAGGTTTGTTGTTTCTGCTTCATTCGTATCTTAACCGAAAATGGCCGTTTGCGCCTAAGCAGATTTAACTATCTTTCATAATCACCTTATGTGCTTTTCTTTTTCGCACACTTTTTTGCTTAAAGTTCTCAGAAAGCACACTGATGTTCCCATCTACTTCTAATACCGCAAGGTTCACATCCTTTATTTCTTTTACTCCATGTTCGCGCACAGCCGCTTCTAACTCCTCTGCGGTAAGCATAGATTTTTCCAGATTCGCCTGTATCACCTTTCCTTCATAGATTAACATCACGGCATGGCCTTGAATAGCGCTGCTAAACTTGGGTGAAAGTTTTAGCAGCCACTTAAACACGTAGTTAATCAGAAACAACCCGGTGGCTGCGGCTATTCCGCCTGAGAGGGTGTTGTCAGAGCCTACCATAGCGTTTTGTACACTGTTGCTGATAAGCAGAATAAACACCAAATCTATCACCGAAAGTTGGGCGAGTTCTTTTTTGCCAAACAAGCGAAAGGCTAAAATCACAAACAAGTAAACCGTAATGGCTTTTCCCGCTACCAGCAATAAAGACGATAGATCAAATCCGCTCATGATAAATTAATTGAAATGCTTTAGCCAGTAATGAGTACAAGCGATACGCCATACCAATGCTGCCTGCGAAGTGTCTCCCCGCTGGTACCGCTCTACCGTTTGTTTTAA
>CAZQYO010000439.1:599-2054 GCA_964597415.1 uncultured Chitinophaga sp. | reverse complement strand
TTATGAAGCATTTCATAAAATAAGCAACCTTAATAACCCAACTGGTGCTGAGCGAATCTACACCGTTGTGGGGAACATTTGCGAAACCGATACATTCGCTTGGGACAGAGTATTGACCGAAGTACGAGAAGGGGATATTCTTTGCTTTCACAATGCCGGCGCTTATGGTTTTGAAATGAGTAGCAATTTCAACTCAAGACTAAAACCGGCAGAGGTAATGATCAAAGAGGGAAAAGCATTCCTAATTCGAGACAGAGAAATCTTTGAAGATTTATTAAAGAATCAATTGGAAGTACTATAATCCATCGCTTGATAGAATTCTAGCTAGGCTTTCGTTACAATGCTATGATGTGAGGGTGTTTTCTTATTTTTCTTTTGAAACAAAAAGAAAACACTAATCAACATCCAACCTACCCAAAAAAGATAGACACCAAATTGGAAACGCTCGCCCATCATGCTATGGGAGAGATTTTGGCGAAAGCTGGAATAACTAAAAAACAATCCGGCAATGGCTAAGGCTATTGCAGATACATGAGTGAGAATGGAAGTAGTGCGGCGACCATACTTTTGGATGAAGTATTGGATAGTATAAAGCAGCAGCCAACATGCGTAATAGAGGGCTGCACTTTTATACCATATTTTTAAGAAAGTATAATCTTTGTAAAATAAACTCACTCCAATCTTCCCTATCCATGAAGCGTTAGATAGCAATACCCCTGCAAGTATAGCCAGTACAAGTAATAGTAAAAACAATAGAATGGAGCGTTTCATAAATCGTATTTTACTTGTTAGCGTTGTTTAATTAAAAGCTTCTTGGGGCACAATAAGGGAATAATGATGGTACCGATATTTTCTAGCTGAAGGCATCTTTAATTTTATCAAAAATGCTCTTATCATCTTTATCACGGCTCTGACTAGAGGGTTTGAAATTTGTTGCACTCTTTAATTTCTCCATCATTTCACGTTCTTCATTCGTCAAATGTTGTGGCGACCATACTGAAACTTCCACCAACTGATCTCCTTTTTCGTAAGATGGAAAAGCCGGGAATCCTTTTCCTTTTAGTCTAAATATTTTACCACTTTGTGTACCGGCAGGTATTTTTATTTTTGCTTTACCTTCTATAGTTGGCACTTCTACTTGAGTACCTAGTACTACATCCGGGAACGATAGATTTAAATAATACACTACATCTAGTTCGTTTCTCACCAACTCGCAGGGATGTCTAAGCTAATAGTTTCTTCACCATATACTCTTCCCTCACCTTTACAGCTACCACATTTTGAAGTTATTTGTGTTCCTTCACCATTGCAGGTTGGGCAAGTGGTTACTGTTTGCATTTGTCCTAAGAAGGTACTTTGTACTCTACGTACCTGACCACTACCACCACAGGAGCCACAGGTCTGAACAGCATTTTTATCTTTTGCACCGCTACCTTGGCAGGTATCGCAGCTTAC
>CAZQYO010000439.1:0-589 GCA_964597415.1 uncultured Chitinophaga sp. | reverse complement strand
ATATTTCTTTACTTTAATTTTTTTGTTGGCACCATGAGCAATTTCAGCATAGTCCATCTTTAGCTTTACTCTAAGATTAGAACCACGATTGCCTTGGCGTCTGCCGCCTCCACCGCCTTGTCTGCCGCCTCCAAAAAAGCTACCAAACATATCATCTCCGAAAATATCACCAAAGTTGGAGAAGATATCATCCATTGACGGACCTCTACCTCCGCCAGCAGCACCGCCCATACCTGCATGACCGAATCTATCATAACGTGCTTTCTTATCTGCATTGCTTAATACATCATAGGCTTCCGCAGCTTCTTTGAATTTTTCTTCTGCTTCTTTATCCCCTGGATTTCTATCCGGATGATATTGCATCGCTACTTTACGATAGGCTTTCTTAATCTCATCAGCTGAGGCAGACTTGCCCACTCCTAATATTTCGTAATAATCTCTTTTAGACATATAATGTTGAACGTGTCGTTTATTAAGTGTTCTATTAAATTATTTTCCTACCACTACTTTAGCATGGCGAATAATCTTATCATTAAGATAATAGCCGGGTTCAATTTCATCCAAAACTTTACCTACTAAGCTGCTATCC
>CAZQYO010000438.1:721-2070 GCA_964597415.1 uncultured Chitinophaga sp. | reverse complement strand
TTGCAGCAGCAAATAAAACCCACGCTAGACAGCAACTACGTTGTAGTAGGAGCGTTTGCAACACCTGAAACCGTATATACCCCCGAAGCAACCATCAGCGCAGCCGTACTCCGCAAATTCAATGAGCAGGGCACTATACTGTGGCAGCGGTACATATACCTACCCATTGAAAGCGGTCATGAAATTGCCATCGAAATCAAAAATGTGATAGCAACCCGCGACAGCGGGTACTGCATGGTGGGCGCCCGAACGGATCTTACCGTAGCGCAAGCTGGTCAAAAAGGCTACATCGTAAAAACCAATTGCTTGGGGTTTTTAGGAGCACCTGAGGCAGCAGCAGCACACCAAGTGAACCAGAGTTTAAGCGTTGACTTTTTCAACACAAGTACCCAAGCAGGGAGCTACCGCTGGGATTTTGGCGATGGCACAAGCCTACAAACCGGTGAGGGAGAAGACACCCTAAACCACCTCTATGCCGACACAGGAACTTATCAAGTACAACTCATTGCTTACGGTTGCAGTGGTGAGAACGATACACTCCGCTTTGCTGTTGTGTTGCAGGGAGCAACTACTCCACCAACAAGCGCTGGAAGCGTAACCCACGGAGCAGGTTATTTTTCGCTCTTTCCCAATCCAGTAGCCACAGGGCAGAATGTTTACGTCTATCTCAATGCCCTAAACCCTGCTAGTGGGCAGGTCTATATGCTAGCTTACAGCCTTGAAGGAAAACTCATCGAGCGCTATACCTTATCTCCTTCAGAAGGAACTTACCTCTTGGAACAAACATTTGCCTCAGGCGTCTATGCCTTGAGCTTGTTTCAAGGAGATACTAAATTAGCTACTAAAAAGTTAGTTGTGGAGTAAGGTAGTTGTTAAGCCATGGAGAAACTTAATCTTTTTAACCTCAAACAACGTGTTATGCTACTGTTACATCGTATTACGTTGACGAGTTGTTCTTTATTGGCTTCAATTCCATATATTTGACGTAAAAAGTGCTAAAACGTATGAAGTATTTTTTGCTTTTGATTGGGATGTGCTTGGGTTTCTGTCCCAATGCTGTTCAAGCGCAAGAGAACTTTGACAAACTTCCCGAAATACTGCTAAAAGGGGCGGACTACACCCCTTTTCTTGCTGGAAGTATGCTTCTTCAACGCAGTGAAAAAGGGAGCTTTAATTTAGCGCAACTGAATCAAAACCTTTCTGTGCTGAATCAGTTTACAACGTATAGAAAGGATACACCCAATTTTGGTTTTACAACCGATGATGTTTGGCTACTTGTTCGGCTAAAAAACGACAATGTTCACTCAAAAAATGGCTTTTTATCCTTTTCAGACCCTATTTTAGATAGC
>CAZQYO010000438.1:0-635 GCA_964597415.1 uncultured Chitinophaga sp. | reverse complement strand
TTTTAGCAGAAACAACGGGCGACCAAATTCGTTTTACCAAGCGCCCTGTCAAAGACCGAAACTTATACCTACCGCTGCATTTTCAACCCAACGAATCAAAAATTTTACTGTTAAAGTTAAACAACGGCGGTGAGCAATTTCAATTTGATGTTTCTTTTAAAACGCAGAAACAGCTCGTAAAAGATAACCATTTTCATCAATTTTTCTTCGGTATATACTTCGGTATATTAATTTTTGTGCTGATTTTCAATCTATTTATGTTTGTCTTGATTCAAGACAAAACATCCCAATACTATGTCTTGTATATTTTAAGTTTGGGGATTTTACAACTCTCGTTAAACGGTTATGCAAAAGAGCTTTTGTGGCAAAATTCTGCTTTTTTAGCCAATCATATTAATCCCATAACAGCCTCTTTGGGCGTTTTGTTTCTCATCTTTTTCACCATCGATTTTTTGACGCTCAACGTGCTGTTACCTAAGGTATCTAAGGGATTTCGCATGGTCGCGTGGTCGCTACTCGCAAACACGGTATTGGCATGCATTCCCAACGCATTTTGTTATCGTTTTTCAGCTATTTTTGTAAACGTTGTCGCCCTATTGTTAGCACTCGCCATTATCCCTGTCTCCATCTACACC
>CAZQYO010000437.1:1863-2079 GCA_964597415.1 uncultured Chitinophaga sp. | reverse complement strand
CGTGGCATGCCCTTTTCGATTTCGGCGGCGGTTGGCTTTATCGCGTTATCGGGAATAGCGGTTTTAAACGGGTTGGTGTTGATCAGTTCGATTGATCATTTGCGCGAGCAAAGGGTTCCTTTGGGTGAGGCTGTTCGCCGGGGAACATTGGTGCGGCTGCGTCCGGTGTTGATGACTGCGTTGGTGGCGTCGTTGGGTTTTGTGCCGATGGCGTTA
>CAZQYO010000437.1:0-1853 GCA_964597415.1 uncultured Chitinophaga sp. | reverse complement strand
GGCGACGGTGGTGATTGGGGGGTTGATTAGCTCTACGGTATTAACGTTGTTTGTGTTGCCGGTGTTATACATGATGTTTAATAAGAGCGAACATGGCGAAGCACCACAAGACTCGTAGCAAGTAACAGTTGCTATGCTGAAGATATAGTCTATCATTAAAGTTTTCTCTTGAAAAAGGGCGAACACTCCGATTACGGTTTTTATAGCAAAAAAAAACAAAAGGGAGGTTCGCTTATGAAAGACTATACAGGAAAAACTATTTTCGTGGGAATGGACGTGCATAAAAAGACCTATTCCGTAACGGCAATATGCGAAGGAACTATCGTTAAGAAAGATACCTTAAAAGCTGACCCTCAAAGCTTAGTTTCTTATCTTAAGAAGCGATTTGGCTCTGGAAAAATTAAGACGGCTTATGAAGCTGGATTTTGTGGTTTTCATTTACATAGAACTTTAGAAGCTGCAGGAATTGAAAATATTGTTGTTCATGCAGCAGGAATAGAAACATCCAACAGTCGGGTAAAAACAGACAAACGAGACTCTCTCAAAATAGCGGCACATTTATCCGAAGGTAAATTACGCTCTGTTTATGTTCCGACATTAGAACAAGAAGATAACCGCACTGTAACAAGGTTAAGAGATACTTTTAGCAAAGAAAAAGCCCGAATCGCAAACCAAATTAAATCCCTTCTTTTCCTCCATGGGCTAATACCAGCTGATAATAAAAAAAAGGTTTCCTTAAAGTGGATCAAAAGTCTCTCAAAACTTGAAATGACGCCAGGAGTTAGATTCAGTATCGAAACCTTTGCATCAATGTGGCTTCAGTTTGATATGAAAATCAAAGAGATAGACAGAGAAATTAAAAAGCAGGCTATTAAAAATAAGGCAATTGATGAAATGTATCAAACGGTCAATGGAATAGGCTGTACAAGCGCTCGCGTGCTCGCTAATGAATTAGGCGATCTTCAACAATTTAAAAATGAAAGACAGTTATTCAGTTATACAGGATTTACACCAAGCGAGCATTCCTCTGGAGAGCACACAAGACAGGGTCATATTACGAAGCAAGGAAAGCCTCTTGTGAGAAAAATACTTGTTCAAGCTGCTTGGGTTGCCATACGCCATGACAAAGACCTTCAGAGTGTTTATGAAAGAATAGCGGCAAAATCAGGGGCTAAAAGAGCTATTATTGCCGTTGCTAGAAGATTGATTGGGCGTATAAGGACTTGCTTTAGAACGGGCGAAATTTATCAATCACAAAATATTGAGCGACCAACGTTAAAATTTAGGAAAATACCGCAAACGAAAAATCAAAAACAAAATCTCAAGCTTGTAGCATAATAGACAAAGTTTTTAAATTAATAACTAGAAGCAAAGTAAACCAACTAAGACTCTGAAAAAGAAAATTTGATGACTTTAGGGACGACCCTGTCCACTATCCTAGTGAGGTGAGTATACATCACGTGTAACAGTTTAGGGCGTCCCGCTTTTTTAAAATGTTCGAAAAAACAACTAGTGGCGAGCTTACGAGTTTGACCACGAATAGCAGGTAGGCTTTAAAAACTTAAAGCAGAACGAACGACATCAAATGATCCA
Organism: uncultured Chitinophaga sp.; assembly: GCA_964597415.1. Classification (GTDB taxonomy): domain Bacteria; phylum Bacteroidota; class Bacteroidia; order Chitinophagales; family LD1; genus Bog-950. Next base: position 260 of record CAZQYO010000437.1, on the reverse strand, counting down.
ATAGGAAAAATAGTTGGACGGAGTGATCGAATGACTTGACAATTCACATAGCAGGATAGGAACACGATCCGCCTACGGCGGGCACGATAGGAACAGGATAATCTGCCAATCCCAGTAGCCTAAAGATCTTATCCCACATCTGTTGAAAATGTCGGATAAGTTGAGTAGTGTCAGATTAAGTACTGTATAGGACAACTTAGAATTGTGTGAAATCTCTCCTCGACCTTACGGAAGATCCTGTTCTTATCGTGCCCGCCGCA
>CAZQYO010000436.1:0-2083 GCA_964597415.1 uncultured Chitinophaga sp. | reverse complement strand
CATCACTTGTAAAGACATTCCTTTAAAAGCAGTGCGCAGTTCTTTTGCCACTGCCGAAGCGTCTTTGGTATCATCAATAGAAATAACAATAGAAGTCGCGAGATTATCGGCAGAGTACAATAGCTGTGCTTGTTTTAAAGGGAGATAGACCATTCGTTGATTGAGTTCAGGCGAAGGAAATTTCACGATACCTTTGATGGGATACATGCCCGCTGCACCGGCTCCGTGATAACCCTGACCGAGCAACACTAAGGTATCGCCCATTCCTAAATGCAAGTATTTTGCCAAGCCCTCAGAGAGCATGGCTGCGTCTTCGTTATCGGTGAGATAAGTGCCTTGTATTATTTTTTCCTTCAGCCGGGTAACTTTGCTCTCTGCTTCGGGTTCTATTCCTACCACCATTACTCCTTTCGTCATTTCGCGGGCAGAGGCCAGCGCAAATGATTCGAGGCGGGGCACGTAGCCGGTTATTTCTTTCGTACTTTTAAGAATGGCATAGATAGAATCGTTGGGTTCAAAACTGTTGTCAATAGTTTGTTCGTCCCAGTAACCGGTTTGGTGCAATTGAATATGACCGGTGTAGAAACTCACCACATTATCAATCATGCGGTCGTAGGCTCCTAATTGGAGTGAGCGCATGAGTATAGCGAGAATAACTGCGGTGAATACCGATGCGGTAGTGATAAGCGTTCTTCGCTTATTGCGCCAGATATTTCGCCATGCTAAATGGAAATTCATTACTTGATTCGGTTCATGTTTTGAACAGTGAAGAAAGTGTCATCATAAGGTTCGTCAAATTTCATGGTGCTGTATATCATCACCGTTTTCTGTCCCGGTTTTTCTACCGGAATCATTTCCATGCGGGAAGGCAGTAGTCTGCCTCCCAGCATTTTGACCTCTGAGCCACTCATAATATTCACCAAAAAACCATCTTCATCATATTGTTCGAGGCGCATCTGCATGTAGTCTTTCTTGTCAATGTAGCTGATGACCTTTCCCCAAACTACTGCGGCATCGGGTTTGGGTTTTAGATTGATTTTGTAGCAGTCGCGCCCTTCTATCACGGTATCTCCGGCTAAAGTTTGGGTATAATCATTTACAATGGAGGATTCCTTTACCAAATCATCGTTCGTAAAATCAGTGCCCATCCAACTTTGCATCATCATCGAAGGCGGCAACTTTATTGTTCTTTCGATAGAGGGCATCCAGTTCCATACTTCTTTATTGCGTTTGAGCGAAACGGTCCCTTTGTCCTTTGCAGGGGCGGTAATATAGATGAGCGCCAGTTTATCTCCTTTGCTCCAGGTTTTTAGCGACATTTCTCTTTTCCAAGAGGGGCGAATGACCTGAATAGTCAACTCGGTATAGGAAGTGTTCCCCCTGGCCTTTTCGTCAGCCTTGCGAATAATTTCGGTAGCATCGGGGGGGGCTGGGGTAAAAGCAGCAAAGCCCATCAACAACACCGTTGCGGTAACGAATATAGTTAGCGGCCTACTTTTTCTTTTTCCGGTACTTAGCATATTGTTGAATGATTTCGTTTTTGATTTCTGCCAGCGGATAGCCATCGGGCAAATAATAGATATAATGCAGCATTACGCCATCTATCATAGCTGCTAAACGGTAGGCTTCCAATTTCGGCTGTGGTGCTTTCATTTCTTTGAACAGATTCTCAAAAATACCGAGATAGCTCTGCGTCATTTTTGAGAATGTTTTGCGAATACGTGCCAGCACCTCATATTGGGTCATAATGGACACCAGCAACTGCCAGCGCTGCTTATCCTGTTCTACCATGGAAAAAGTTCCTTCTATCATCAAAGCCAGTTTATCAACCGGGTCACCGGGCATCATCAGCAACTGAATGGGTTCATCGGCTTCCATTAGACTGCTCTTCAGAATTTCGTCCAATAGATCGCTCTTACTTTTGAAGTAGTGATACATCAGACCTTTAGCTATGCCGGCTTTCGCAGCAATATTGCTGATGCTGGTAGCGTGATATCCCTTCTTGGCAAATAACTCTATCGCTGCATTCATAATTCGGGTGCGGCTCTTCTCTCTTACTTTCTCTAATTGCTCACTGGTTCTG
>CAZQYO010000435.1:0-2086 GCA_964597415.1 uncultured Chitinophaga sp. | reverse complement strand
GCATAATCGTTAAACTTGCTGTACGAATCGCCCAGCAAATAAGCAATAGGCTGTTGTTTCAGCGGATCCTTCTCGCTGTTAAATTCCTTGGTAAGAAAATCTATACTTTGATGATAGCGCAACAACTCGCGAGCAGTTTTCCCATCCTTCACTTCAAACCTCGCAGTTTTACAGGAGGGAATGCCAAGCATTATTCCGACAAGCACTATAAAGACTGCACGCATGTTCATTAGAGTTGTTGCGAAATTAGAAAAATGCACATGACAAGTTTGACAATGTTCTAAGAGCGTATAGACATAATAAAACACAGCGGAAAACATTTTACGGCTAAAAATTTCGCAGCCCCACCATAAGTTAACTTGAGAATTATTCTTGCCCTGCTGTTGAAGCAATAGAAATATTTTTCTCCCTACAGGAAATCAAGCAACTCTATTTCAAAAATCATGGCGGCCCTCGCAGGTATTTGAGGTGGATGACCTTGCTCTCCGTATCCCAGAAAGTGGGGGATAATTAATTGAGCTTTGGTGCCTTTGTTTAGCAAAGCCACCCCTTCCTCCCAACCTTTTATCACCCGACCGGCTCCTAACTGGAAAGTGAAAGGTTGATTTCGTTTATAGGAAGAATCGAATACAGTGCCATTGGTCAGTTTACCGGTGTAATGCACCGTCACCTGTTGCATTTTATTAGGTCGAGGGCCGCTTCCTTCTTCGGTAACCAAATAGTGAAGACCCGAAGGAGTGCCAATGGCAGTGGGGTAATTCTTCTGAATAAAGATTTTAAAATCAGCGATAGCCGTCAACTGCGCCCGCACCTGCTGCTTTCTGCGCTCTTCTAATTTTTTTTGAAAATCATCCATGATCCTTTAGTTTGTTCGTACAAGTTTAATGGTTGCAATCGAAACATGCGTCTCTACATTGCTCAGTCGGCCATTTTGATAAAAATAAATGTTTCTACTTCCATCGCTGGCGGTAAACTCACACACATTCGGCTTAGGATGTTTTATATCGGCAAAGTCGCCCTCGCTTTCATAAAATAAGCGGTTCTGTTTGGGAGTATCGGTAAAAAATAATTTCACTACCGAAAAAGTAGGCACTTCATTCAATATTCGCTTGCCTTTGTATCCATTTACCTGATAGTGTTTGCCATCAAAAAACACATTCACCCAGCGCTTTTTCTTCCCGTTTTCAATTTCTAAGTTTTCAGAGGAGATTAACCTATTATTCTGATAAACCACATCATAGCGGGTGTAGTTTTCTCTCTTTATCCACAGTACACTTGCCTTGCTTCGCGATTCGAGCGTGTAACTCTCTGTGCTATCCCCCATCATCTTTCGAGTAACTGTTAAGTGGCCAATTTTTTCGCCAAACAGAAGCACATCAAAGTTGATGGTTTGAGCGAAAACAGGATGTGCCTGTGCCAAAAACACAAGCAAGAAAGCAGCTATATAGAGGCGCATAAAAGAAAACAAACGGGATTTGGAAAGAGGCTTAAATATAGAAAGCAGACGGAATTAAACTACATAATTTTTAAAGGAGGAAATAGAAGGTGCCAAATTAGGAGAAACAGATTTGGAAGCAAAGCTGGACAATTTCAACTCAACCTAAATTTCACGTTTGACGGTTGAATGTCATTTCATCTAACAGAAGGCCTGGAAATTTATAGGTAATTCTATGAATTTAGCGCACTTTTGAAATCAAGATTTCTTTCCTATTCTTTTACCTTACCACCAACTTTGCGGTAATCAACCATTTATCGGAAGTACTGAATGACAGTAGATAAATCCCCGACTTTCGCAAATGAAAGGTGGGGCGATAACGAACTGTCTCAATACCCCTTTCAATGGCAATCATTTTACCACTTGCATCGCTCACTTTTACCGAAAGGGGAAAAGCACTGGTGTAATTGCTGAGATCAAAAGTCACTTCGCCATCACTTGGATTGGGGTAGTATAGAAGAGGCTGCTCCTCCCCTACTTTAAAGTTGGGAAGAGAAGCTATGTTCGTTTTCATAGAGTCGCAAAATGCAGGTGTAGAAGTATTATTGGAAAATGTGCTGCTGCACTGTCCGCACATAATGCGCTTGAGAA
>CAZQYO010000434.1:0-2094 GCA_964597415.1 uncultured Chitinophaga sp. | reverse complement strand
AGTTTAGAACAATTACAGGAAGCTAAAGATAACTACTATATGACCGCAAAATACGTACTGGATCTTGCAAGCCGAGCTTTTGAGATTTTTGTGAGTTCTGAAGTGGAGGAAAAACGGCTGATTATCAAATTCTTATTTCAGAACTTATCGATAACCTCTGGAAACATCGTGTGGGAGCTACATCCGCCATTCGATTTGTTAGTAAAAAGTACTGAACGTAACTTATGGCGGGGCTGACGAGACTCGAACTCGCGACCTTTCGCGTGACAGGCGAACGCTCTAACCAAACTGAGCTACAGCCCCCCAAAATTTCATAGATTCTTAAATAGTATATTAAGTATATCGTATTTAAGGTTTTTTTGAATAATTTATTTCAATTTACTTCTTAGGACAAAGACATTCAAATTTATCTGGAAACTGCTTTACTATACCATCGGTCATTGCATCCGCAATTTTGAGAATATGGTCATGCCCTTTGTCATAGTAGCTAATATCGGCAGCCCAGTCTTTTTTCAAACGTGAATCAAACTGACCTTCAGTCATTGCAAGGTGCTCATAGAACAAATCTTGCATTTCTTTTTCTGTCCAATGCGGATTTGCCTTAGCTAACAATGTACCAATTTCAGTGGCATTCGCTCTCCATTTTGCCTTATCTTCATTAAACTTTTGCATGTTCTGTGCGAGTGAATCTTGTATCATATCACCAGCAATAAGTTCATGTTCTTTTAATAATTTGGCAAGGCCGGCACTTACTTGTTCGCCATAATAAGGCTTTAGTGCATTACCAATATCATCTTGATTTTGAAGCAATCTTTTTTTAACCGCTTCTGTATCTGGTAGATTACTTACTAAGCTCACAATAATATCATGGGTATAGACTATATGATCTTCCCACAACTTTCTCATGGTATTTCTTAATAGCGTAGTTTCTTTAGGGCACAAGTCCTTCTCTGATTTGAACATGTTACAACCGCTAAAAACCGCTAAGGCTAGCACGAATGTCAATAAACTTTTTTGTTTCATCTTACTTCCCTTTTAATTAAAACAAAAAACAAAAGAGCTTCTAAGAGCCCTCGATTCCACTTATTCCAGCTTACCTGTCATTTTTGTGAAAATGCAAGGGTATGGAAAGTAGGGTAATTTTGGCTCCTTCCTCCTTCGCTTATCCGGGCCTTCAGGCTCGGCAAGCTACGGCGGACAGGCCGGGCATATGCCCTCGTCGCCAAAATGTATATATTTCAAGTTTGACGTTTTGGCTCCTCGGGCAGGACTCGAACCTGCGACCTAACGATTAACAGTCGTGTGCTCTACCAGCTGAGCTACCGAGGAATCAAATTTTTATAACTATTTCAAAGTAATGGCTGCCAGTCACCACTCTCCAGAAAGCAATCTTAATAATAAAATACAATCCTTCGAAGAGACTGGCGTAGCCAGGCGTAACTCCTTTAGGAGTGGAGCCTGGTGGGCGGTACAGGACTCGAACCTGTGACCCCCAGTTTGTAAGACTGATGCTCTACCAACTGAGCTAACCGCCCATATATTTCAAATCCAGATGAAAGAAATTGTAATGAATATTCTCTTAAAAGTCAAAGAAAAAAGAAGCAAACTGTACAATTTTTTCGTTTAATTTTAAAGTAGATGTAGTATACAAAGAAAATTATGCTATGGCTACAGACACTAAAGGATTATTATGGCACGAATGACCGATTACCTTAAAAATATACTGTTTATCCTCATTCTTCTGCAGATTGCCCCCCCCATAATCCAAGGATTTATAAAGAATTATACCCATCTTCTTGAGCCTCAAACCAAGGTAGCCTATCTTCCCATTAAAGGGATTCTCTATGATTCTACCCATTATGTGCATTATTTACGCAAATTCTTTAAAGATAATGACATTAAAGCCATCTTGCTGCGTATTGAATGCCCGGGCAGTGCTGCAGCCACGGGTGAGATTATTGCGCATGAAATTGAGCTCCTTAAAAAGGAATTTCCTAAACCTATCATTACCCTGTGTGAAAATATTTGCACATCAGGAGCATATTATATTGCCTCAAGCACTGACCATATCATTGCAGCACCATCCACCTTTGT
>CAZQYO010000433.1:0-2095 GCA_964597415.1 uncultured Chitinophaga sp. | reverse complement strand
AACGGTCGAGATAGTTACTTCTGATAAGCCGATTATTTTCTGTTCAGAGGAAGTCGAATCTTGTGCACGGAGAACTATAACTTGGAGAGCAAAAACAGAGAGCAGTAGGCAGGTCTTGTTCATTTGGCTGTTTAGATTAAATCTTAATAGTGCGAAAATAGAAGCGTGAGTTTAACTTCCTAATTATATACAGAGAGAGTTTGTATGATTTTTGTCAGCTCCAGTATTTCCTATTTTAATATCCGGTCTATTTGCGCATCGAGAACAAAATATAAACTTTAAATATGATATATACTGGCGCCACTATTCTTAACGACTACAGCACCGGAGCAAGTTCCGAAAGCATAGAAGTAAAATTTGAGTTTGAACTTTTGAAAGATGAGGTGGTACTTGAAGATAGGGAATGAACAAGAAGCACTCAGCGTGAATTTCCGCTTTCTAATTCCCGATTCTTTGAAGGATTAAACTTTTCATTGTTTTAACCTCACTTTTGGTAAACCCGTGCGCTCTTATCTTTCCTTCTCCGGTGGTTTCAATAATTATGGTTGAATAACCTGCAAAAGGGCACTCAATGTCCACCGAAGCGATACGGCTGAATGGAATTGTTTTTTCCTTGCCGCTGAATAGCCCCGGGTCTTTTAGCGTAATCCCAAGTTCATCAATCGTTATTGTCAGCGGAAAAACGCTATTCCCTTCCGTCAATCTGGAGGCTGTAAATGTTTCCATAGGTGTATGTATTTCACCATCGAATGTAGAATAAACCTTGCAAACCTTATACAACTGCTATAGTCGCTTGTAGATGATTGTAAGACGGAGCCATGTTTTTATTTATCATAACCGACATCCGATCGTCATGTTGTCGTTTCGCAAAAGGGGTAATTGTAAACATAAGCCCAACGTAAAAATATCGTGCGCCCTTTATTGCACATGCATAAGAAGTTCGCGCAAAGTTAACTTTTACTTAAAGCAAAGCCCCGATTCGTTAGCGTATCGGGGCTTTGTTTTTAGGGCGTTAACCCAGAAATACTAATAGTATGTCAGCCTTCTGACCCCGGCTAAGTGTTTAGCTAAGCGAATCACCTGAGCGGTGTAGCCGTATTCATTATCATACCAAGCGTAAATCACTACTCGTTTTCCGTCTTCACTTACGATGGTAGCCTTGCTGTCAATTTCACAGCCGTGGCTGTTGCCCACCACATCGCTCGAAACCAATTCATCGGAGATGGAATAGTCCACCTGCTCCACTAACTTTCCAATTAAAGAAGCGTTTCGCATCAATTCATTTACTTCGGCAACAGTCGTTTTCTTTTTCACTTGCAAGCTGAGTATAGCTAAAGAAACATTCGGCACAGGAACGCGAACTGCATTGCTGGTTAGTTTTCCCTTCATGTCCGGGAAAATTTTGGTTACGGCTTTGCCCGCTCCGGTTTCAGTGATCACCATATTGATAGGAGCTGCACGACCTCTGCGGCTTTTCCGGTGAAAGTTGTCCAACAGATTTTGGTCATTCGTGTAAGCATGTACTGTTTCAATGTGCCCCTGATCAATTCCCAAGGAGCTATCAATAATATCTATAACCGGAACAATCGCGTTGGTAGTGCAGGAAGCAGCGGAGAATATTTTTCCTGATTTGCTGCTGTAATTTTCATGATTTACTCCGTACACAATATTCGGAATATCGCCTTTGGCCGGAGCAGTTAAAAGCACCATGTCCGTCCCTTTGGCTTTCAGGTGTTCTCCCAATCCTTTTTCATCTCTCCACACCCCGGTGTTATCAATGATAATGGCTTTATCAATGCCGTAAGCGGTGTAGTCCACTTCGGCAGGAGAATTAGCAGAAATCATTCTTACAGAGTGCCCGTTGATATTAATGGCGCCATTTTCGGAATCGGGAATGACTACCCCACCAAAATTTCCATGAACGGAATCTTTGCGAAGCAGGCTGGCGCGTTTCGCTAAATCGTCAGTGCTGCGCTCTCGTGTCACTATTCCCTTTAAGCGCAGTTGATGCCCCGAACCTGCGTGATCCATCAAAATGCGGGCAGCGAGGCGACCAATGCGGCCAAAGCCGTAGAGCACCACATCACGGGGCACC
>CAZQYO010000432.1:877-2095 GCA_964597415.1 uncultured Chitinophaga sp. | reverse complement strand
GTTCTTCCGGAACTTTTCCGTTAAGCGGCACTTTAGTTGCCGGAGAGGTGTATGTAGTGGCATTTGACCAGTCCGATTCTTTACTGAAATTGAAAGCAGATACACTTACCCCATTTTTAAATTTTGATGGAAATGATGCCTTAGCCCTACTTCATTTGAACGATACGATTGATGTTATCGGGCAAATAGGAGTGAATCCCGGTACCTCGTGGCCGGTGGGTTCCGGCTCTACGGCTGCGCATACATTGATTCGTCATTATTATACCTACAAAGGCAATAGCGATTGGAACACGGCTGTGGACGAATGGGTAGCCCACCCCGTAAATCTTTTCGATTCGCTAGGCTTTCACCATACCGCTCCCTGCGGTACTCCCGACCCGCTTACCCTTGCAAACATTCGCTTTGTAAGTGCGAATAGTACGGTAGCAGAAGGCAATATAGACGTAGCGGTAGTGGTAGAAACCATTAACCCCGGTGCGCAAGCGGCTCATTTTGTAGTAGCGCGGGATGAGGTTGCGTCCACTGCTATTGCCGGAGCCGATTATAACTACACCAATCAGACTTTATCCAATGGCTTAGGCACGACTTACGATACCGTGCACATTGCTGTGCTCGATGATAATTTAATTGAATCGGCTGAAACGGTGGTCTTGCGATTTATCAATCTCTCTTCCAATGTAAAAATTGCAGCCGACTCGGTGTACACGCTCACGATTACCAACAGCGATGTATTATCTGTAGGCTTTGTGGGAGCCGGTTTCACCTATCCTGAAGATACCGGTTTGGTGGAGGTGAGAATTGCACTCTCCACCCCTGCCAATGATACCGTAAGAGTAAAAGTATCTTTGGCTCCGGGAAATGCCACCCCCAATGTTGACTTCATTTTCAATGACACGCTCGTCACTTTTTTGCCAAATAGTTCCGATACACAAGGAGTTTGGGTAACGATTATTGATGACCAATTGCATGAAGGAAACGAGCAAATTAATTTCAATCTTTCCGATTCGAGCGGGGGAGCCATACTCGGCATCTCCGCTTATACGCTCACTATAATTGATAACGACACCTTGGTTGGCATTGGCGCACTCGCATTAGATAGCAAGGTAAAACTATATCCCAATCCGGTGATTCATCAATTAGTACTAGAAACAGCTATTGATTTACCGGAAGTGGAGATGACTGATATGTTGGGGAATTTGTTGATGAATAGCAGAAAGA
>CAZQYO010000432.1:0-867 GCA_964597415.1 uncultured Chitinophaga sp. | reverse complement strand
TGCCCATCGGAAAAAATTATCTCGATGTTTCAGTGCTTGCCCCGGGCATATATTTCATTCAAATAAAGGATGGGGACTTATTGGTTACCAAAAAATTTATCAAAACGGCAGAGTAATTCAACGGTGGAAGGGTAGAGCAACCGAGGAGGAAAACAAACTCAGCAAACAGCGCACTGCATTAAAAAGTAAATGAGTCACCGGCAACTATTTCTTTGCTTCACGTCCTTCGTTACTGTTTCGCTGTCGGAACTTCGCAAGGATATTCAAAGAGGCATTTTTCTTTAACGATATCCGCAACTGACTCGGGTACCATTTCCTCCCAGCCCGGTTCGCCACTCTTAATCATAGCAATTACTCTAGGTGAAAAGATTTGCAGGACAGACTTATCGTATCCTTTCAAATCCACCAAAAAGCCATTATTTCTCAAATGCTTAAAAAGTTGGAACAAGCTGTCGGGAACCCGCAGGTTATTAGTGGCAATCACCGGCTGATCTTTATCGGGTTGATAAGGATATACAAGCATCTTGGTATTCCGCATAAAAATCTCTCCAAAATAATGCAGCAACTCTCCTGCGGCATTGTTGTAATACTTTTCATTAAACAGTTCCACAATGTTCAGGATGCCCAAAATAATTCCAATGCTGTTCGGGCGGCAACGGTCTAAGTAGTTCACCAGTACATCGTGTTTGTGGCAATTAGAAACCATCACCGTATGTCCGAGCTTGCAAAGAATATCCGCGCGATCAAGAAAGTCCTTGTTTTCAAATTGTCCATCGTCTGTCAGGTTATTCAGCGTAATTTCTGAAAGCACAATAATATTCGACTCGTCTTTCACCTGCGTTTTGTAATATTCCAGTCCGCATTTCA
>CAZQYO010000431.1:0-2100 GCA_964597415.1 uncultured Chitinophaga sp. | reverse complement strand
GTAAGAAGGTATGCCGAGGAAGCCGGGCGTTGGGTACGACAGGCACTTCTGAATCCGCAGGAGAAATATCAAGTTCCATTAGCTTAAAAAGAATAGTATGAGTTCATTAGATCCACGAGTCAACCGGCTCGATACAAAAAAAGTAAAGGACGGGGAGCTGCACACCAACTCTCACCTTATCACATGGGAAGTGTTTCATCAAGAAAAGCGCGGTAAGCAGGTGACCCATTGCGGCATAGTACACGCTTCTACTTCCGAAATAGCATTAGTGCTTGCTAAAGAACAATTTTCCCGCAGAGGTAAAACCGCCAATCTTTGGGTAGCCAAAACCACAGATATCTATACCTTCTCCTCTGAGGATGAAGATATCTTTGAAACCACTCCGGAAAAAACCTTCCGCGAACCGGGTGCTTATAAAGTGCGCGGTCGAATTGAAAAATTTCAGAAAGAAAATAAAGCTGACGTATGAACAACAATGCTGTAAAAGAATTATTGTATAAAATGGCTGATGATGCGCTGATAGTTGGTCATCGCAATTCGGAATGGACCGGCATAGGTCCCATGTTGGAAGAAGATCTGGCGTTTTCATCCATTGCTCAAGATAAAATCGGTCATGCTCTGGCTCTTTACAATATCCTGCACGAAGTTTTGGGCGAGCCACATCCCGATCAACTCGGTTTTATGAGAAAAGAAAAGGATTTCCGCTGCTGCCAATATGTGGAACAGCCCATTGGCGAATACGACTTCAGCATTATTAGGCAGTTCCTTTTTGACAATGCCGAATTACTGCGTTATGAGGCGCTCACCCATTCTTCTTTTGAGCCTTTGGCACAGTTAGCCCGCAAAGCCAAAGGAGAAATAAAATACCACGTAATGCATGCCGATACCTTTATTAAGCAACTCGGCAAGGGTACCGAAGAAAGTCATGCCCGCTTGCAAAGTGCATTAAATCATTCATGGCATCTCGCCCTTGGGATTTTTGAGAAAAGTGATTTTGAAAAGGAATTGATTCAAGAGGGAATTTTTGTCGGGGAAGAAGATTTGAAAAGAAATTGGCTGGAAAAAATTACTCCCGTACTGGAAGCGGCAAATCTGCAAATTCCGACCACAGAAGAGAATGAAATAGCTTACGGTGGCCGCAAAGGATCCCATTCAGAATTCTTGACTCCGTTATTAAATGAAATGACGGAAGTGGTTCGCTCGGATATAGAAGCAGAATGGTAAGGAGATGGAAGTAGAAAGGCAAATCAGTATTGAGTCCGTTTGGGCGATTCTCGAAAATGTAAAGGATCCGGAAATTCCTGTGATTTCTATTGTAGAGATGGGAATGATTACCGGAGTAGAAATTACGGCTTCTTCAAAATGCGTAGTGACCATGACTCCTACATTTGTAGGTTGCCCTGCCATTGGTGTGATGAAAAAAGACATTGCCGAACAGGTAGGCAAACTTGGATTTGAAGAATTGGAAGTACGGGTTGATTTGTCCACTCGCTGGACCAGCGACCGCATGAAACCTGAAGCAAAAATAAAGCTTGAAAAATTCGGACTTGCTCCTCCTCCTTTATTAACGGACGAAGAACTAAGCGAAGAAGTGCTCAATCGTGTTCGCTGTCCGCATTGCGGCAGTACAGATACTACACTCCGCTCTGCTTTTGGTTCTACCCTGTGCAGAGCTATTCGTTTTTGCTTTCACTGCCAACAAGGCTTTGAGCAGTTTAAACCCGTTCAGTAAAATTTGTTTGATATGATTCATGCACGGGCATTGAGCTTTCTGTTCATGGTCTTAAAAACAAAGGGCTGCTTTGCTTTCTTATCTTTTGCATTTTAATCACTTAAAATATACCTTCCGTAAAAATTAGGCGCATGAAGCAGTTGTACTTTTTGTTGTTGCTATGGATGAGCTTCCCTGCTTTCTCAATAGGTTCCGATATTGCCCAATTGAACTCTATCGCTGAATCAAAGTTAAACTCCAATCCTACCGAAGCACTCAAACTGGCGCGAAATGCAAAGTTAAAAGCCGAACAAACAAAAGATGAATTGGGGGCCGATCTCGCCATCGCCCTTATAGGGGTAGCCCACTATAAAATTGATCATTACGAC
>CAZQYO010000430.1:297-2101 GCA_964597415.1 uncultured Chitinophaga sp. | reverse complement strand
ACTTTCAACTTCACCGGAAAAAACACTGCCAAGTACATTAATCTTGGGCTTTAGTAAACCGAAAATAAATCTCACTGCAAAGGGGTCAGCCTTTCGCAATCGCACATCACCCGAATTAACTGCGGTGGCTTTAATGCGTATAAGAATTTCATTGTCTTTTGGTGCCGGCTTCGCAACTTCCTTCAGTTGGAGAACTTCCGGTGCCCCGTATTGTGTGTAAACTGCTGCTTTCATAAATATATTTAGGCATTATTGTCCGACTAAAATACGGCAATAAATGGCTGCGAAGCATCATGGCAAAAGATTCCGTTACGATTTGAGTTTGTTTTAATACGGGGGTAGTTGGCAGGGTAAATTATGCAGGGATTAACTGAGGGGGCGGATGATATTTTTTCCATGCTTTGTAAGTGTCTTTAATGAATTCGCGCAGTTCCACATAGCTCATCAGATGCAGGCGGATAACGGTAATCATATTGGCGAATGACTTTTTTGTTTCGGCTTTCTTTCGGATTACCACCATCAACAGTTGCGCCATCAGTACGGCATAAACCTGGATTTTAATGGCGTTTTCACTCTCGCCCCAGAAGTAGCGCAGCGGGAAGTTCTGCTTGATTTGCTTAAAGAGCAATTCAATCATCCACCGGTTTTTGTAGATGAGCGCGATTTGCGCGGCAGCCAGTTTGAAGTTATTGGTGATGAACACATATTGTTTTCCGTCATCGGTTTTGAAGGTGATGCGTCTGAGTTGCAGGCGTTGTTCTTTGTGCTGCGCGTCTTTGTAGCCGATGGTGATGTATTGCTCTTTGAGCACCCCTTTGGGATTTTTCTTCTTCGTGTTGTCGGTGATGACTTTGGTAACATGGTAAACGGCATTGTCTTTCATGCGCGTGACAAACCATACTTTTTGCGAAGTCCACCTGGCAAACTGGCTGTAGAGATTGTAGGCTTTATCGAATACGATAAAACTTCGGGCAGGCAGGTTGAGGTGATAGAGAAATTTCCGGTCATGCTCTTTGGCTGCGGTGATGCGAGCAAAGTCCACAATACCAGCAAAGGCATCCATGAGCGCGTGTACCTTGATGCCGCCCTTCTTTCTTGAGCCGTCCAAAGGATTGCGTCCCACCCCTCTGAGAATGTCGCTGAACAACCGGATGGTCGTGCTGTCAATGATTTTCAGATTACGGATGCTTAAACCCTTCAGCCGGCTGTCCGAGATAAAACTATGGTATCTGCGCACCAACTCGAAGTAAATGGTTTCAAACACCAGATAGCTTCGGTTGCTATTTGCGTCCGACAGCGTGCTGCGGGGCGGAGATTTGTCTAATCCCAAATGCGCCAGCTTCCCTTCACAGCCCAACAAACCTTCGCACAACTCTCTGAGCCCGTTACAGTAGCTGAACACGCCATACAACACGCTGACCAGATGCACACGAACAGGAATACGCTTGTAGTACCTGTTGCCTTTATGCTTACGAGTGGCTGATTGGATAACCTCCGAAGGAATACAATCTAAAATCTGAGATAATATCGGCTGTCCGACAAATTTTTTACTTTCGCTCATGTTATGTTTTGCTTGCAAACCACAACATAACACGAAAGGGTGAACTGTTCAACTCACCCTTTCAACTTTTTAGTCGGACAATAGTGAAAATAAATAATTAAAAAACCTCTACCGCACAAAAATAATAATTTGAAATTCTATGACAGCCGCACAAAACACACTTTCATTTTTTTGCAACCGCACAAACCCGAACCGAAAAAAAATGAAAGAGTGTTTTCGCCAACGCTTTAAGAAAACCCCAAG
>CAZQYO010000430.1:0-250 GCA_964597415.1 uncultured Chitinophaga sp. | reverse complement strand
AAACTAAAACCGAGGACAGCGAATACTTCAAAGTATTTGACTTCATAAAAAACTACACGGAGCAAGGCGGACTTGACCTTGTGACCGGCTATTTTTCCGTGAACGCATTAGCATTAATGAATGACGATGTGAACCGAGCCGAAAAGTTCAGGATGATTTTGGGAAACCTGATGCAGGAAGATTCACAGGTAAATAAAATTATTGACTTGTTGAATGGTGATGCAGGAATTGACAACACTCTTTCGTTAAG
>CAZQYO010000429.1:0-2115 GCA_964597415.1 uncultured Chitinophaga sp. | reverse complement strand
TATCTGTAAACAAGTTGTCGCTTTGTTGGTCGGCCGGGTTATCGTAGCGAATATCCCATTGGGTAAGGTGATGAAAAGTTGTATGAATACGGAAGGGCACTCCTTTGAAGCCGAACGATAGTCCCGCTTGCAAATCAAAGGGGATAGGTTCGCGCACTCCTTTGTTGTAGGTTTTAAATTGACCTCCCACATTGACGGCTACAATCGAAGCAGTTACGTTATGCTTGGGGTCATCTACCGTAAATCCAAGATCGGTGGCCATCCCCACTGAGCTGTAATGTCCCAGTTGTGAATAGATGAATTTTCCATTTATCCCCACTGAAAATAATTTTCCAAACTGGTAAGCATAACCGGCATATAAGTTCATTTCACCGGCTGTAAAATTGCCAATTACATTAGCGGCTTCATCAGTTTCCTTAAACTTTCCGTACGCTATATATTGCAGTCCGAAACCAAATACTCCCGGAACTTTAAATCTTCGACCATAGCTTACATTCCCGAAATTTATTCCTCCCGGATAAATGGCTGTGTTGAAGGCTGCTTGCCCGTTCATTTTTCGATTGAGCGATGCCGGATTAGCTAATTGCGTATTCAGGTCGTGATCTACAATAGACACGTTGATGCCTCCCAATGAAGTAATGCGGGCATCGGGCGAAAGGCTCAGAAATTCATAGGTATGAGTGCCACCGATCTGTGCACTGAGGCACTGCGTGACGATACTAAAAACTGCTAAGAGAAGCTTATGTTTCAAACCGGTTCTGAATTTTGATGCTAATAAACGGAAATAGGCGGAGATTATTTTTGTTGCGCAACCACCAGCTGCACGTTTAAAACTTGTATTGGTAGGTTCGGCTTTCTTTCGATATGGTGTTTAGATTAGAGTTTTAATCTGCCAATATGAAAAGGATTCTTCTGATTTTAGTTATTGTGGTGTATGTGACTCTCTTTACAGGTTGCGATCACTCCACTAAGGAGAACAAAAAGTTTTTCCGTTACAATCAATCTTCGGGTCTCGCTTCGCTCGACCCGGCCTTCGCAAAAGATCAATCTACTATTTGGGCATGTAACCAAATCTTTAATTCATTAGTTCAGTTAGATGACCAACTGCGGGTACAGCCTTGCATTGCAAAAAGCTGGGATGTTTCAGAAGATAGTAAACTTTACACCTTTCATCTTCGCACAGATGTTTATTTTCAAACGAATGAATGTTTTCCTCAAAGCAAGGGCAGAACGGTAACCGCGCAGGATGTAGTATATAGTTTCCATCGGATTATGGATAAGAAGGTAGCCTCTCCCGGTGCATGGATATTCAATAACAGTGTAGATACGTTAAATCCTTTTAGCGCCACCGATGATTCTACATTTCAATTGAAACTGAGCCGCCCTTTTCGCCCTATGCTTGGTATTTTATCTATGCAGTATTGTTCAGTTGTGCCCCATGAAGCCATAGAAAAATACGGGACAGACTTTAGAGCACATCCGGTGGGCACCGGTCCGTTCCTGTTTAAAAACTGGAAAGAAGGAACCGCTTTAATTTTAACGAAGAACGAGAACTATTTTGAAAAGGATGCTGAAGGGAATTCATTACCTTACTTAGATGGTATCAAGGTTTCGTTTATTGATAATAAGAAAACAGAATACCTCGCGTTCAAACAAAAGGAACTTGATTTTATCAATAGCATTGACCAAAGCTACATAGATGAAGTGTTGGATGAGGATGGTAATATGAAACCGGAATTGAAAGATAAATTCAACTTACTTAAAACCTCGTATCTCAACACGGAGTATCTGGGCTTTTTTCTTAAAGGCACAGATGAAAAGTCAAATCCCTTTCTCAACAAAAAACTGCGGCAGGCAATCAATTATGGATTTGACAAAAAGGAAATGCTTAAATACCTGCGGAATGGAGTTGGCCGTCCGGCACAGAACGGCTTTACTCCCTATGGACTTCCTTCTTTCAGTGAAGAAGTAAAGGGATACAGCTATGACCCTGCAAAGTCTAAAGCTTTGCTCAAAGAAGCCGGATTTGAAAATGGAAAAGGCTTGCCCGAACTAAAGTTATATACCAACGAAACTTACAAGGAGTTTGCTCTCTTTATCAGCAAGCAATTAGAA
>CAZQYO010000428.1:0-2118 GCA_964597415.1 uncultured Chitinophaga sp. | reverse complement strand
TGGTCAATTTACATCCCAGCCCGGTGGCACATATTACCGTTCAGGTAGATACTTTCGGTGATGGACTAATGATAGTGGGAGATGAAGTCGGTAGCACCCTCGCGTGGCAGTTTGCTGTGAACTATGATACTACGGGGCAGTTAACTACACTTACCAATACCAGCGATACTCTAATCATTAACTGCGATGCAAATGCCGGTTATTACCGAGTGATTAAGAGTAACACTTGGGGATGTTCTGACACTTCTTCCTTCGCTTATATTGCTCCTTGTGTAGGAATACAGCCAATCAAAGCACTTCAGTCCTTCCGTTTGATGCCAAATCCGACCAGCGATCTGCTTTCTCTTTTTTACACCATCAACAATTCCATTTACATGGAATTAAATGTAACGGATATGACAGGAAGAGTAGTTCAGAATTTGTGGCAGGGAATGAGTGAAAAAGGAGAACATCATCAGCAAGTTTCTGTGGCATCCCTTTCCGCAGGCATGTATTTCATCCACTTCAAGAGTGCAGAAGCCACCGCTACTTACCGGTTTACTAAAAATTAGGCTGGCTGAATCATAGTCGCTCCACCACTATCCGACTTTCTATTTCACCCGATGGTTCATAATCATCGGATGATTTTGTTTTGACTCGGTTCACCCCCCCAAAACAAACACTTTAGGATCATTACCAAGTCTGACTCTATCTAAAGTAAAATTGTCGAATTTGAAATTGTCCAATGTCCACGAATAGAAATTATCGTGTACTCCTTGATTCATCGCATGGAAGTATAATGCGGAAAGTTGATTTTGATAAAATGGCTGTCACCGCATTGTCGCTACTGATTTGCGCAATTATTGTTTTTCGGGTATAAGTTCTTCCTGTTTAGCGGCAGAAGGGGTTACCTTGTTATTGTAGAAAACTCCGTATTGTGGCGGCATACCATAAAGTTCAGGACTTATCAACTTCCCTCTTTCGTCCGCATTTTTTCTCACCTCCACCTGAATGTTCCCGGGGTGGGCTTTCACATACCGATCGTTTCTATTGGCGTAAACAAACCAACATATTTTTTGTCCGGATGCCCCACCGGCTACTATAAACTTTCCATTGCTTATCTCCTGTTTGATATAAACATTCGTTTGTTTCCCAATGGCAGTCAGGGAATAAGTGCAGTTAATATTCACGGAATCGAAATAATCGGGCATAGTTACGGTTCCTTCGCCATTTCCATCAAGCACCACTGTACCTCTGTACATGTTAATCACCTCCGGTGACTCCACCGAATAATGTTTTAAATACTTGTTGTAAGGATCCATCGGGTCATCAATCTGGAAAGACTTCGCTCCTGTAGCACCCAAGTTCCCTACGGCATACACCCCGTAATGATTTCCCTCTCCAATCACTCCATATCCAAAAGTGTCAGTAGCCATTGATAAGCCGTAAACGCCTACTTCATCTACAGAGCCGCTCGATTTAGCAGTGGCCAGAAGTGCGGTAGAATTGGAACTGGCGGCTGTCACTTCAAATATCCCGCTTCTGATACTAGTAGATGTTCCGAATACGGATGCGGCACTTTGGTTAACAATCGGGTCAGTCCCCGTAGATTGTTGTTTAAAGTAGCCGATAGCATTTGATGGTGTATTTGCTAGGGCATAGATGGTATTGCCCGTACCCGAATTGGACACAAATATGACAGGCGAAGCTGAAGATGCGTTGGTTTGTTGAATATTTACCGTCCGAGAGGTGGTTTGTGAAGAGATCAATATCCCAACACCGGTGGTACCACTTGCCATAGTAAGGTCTATTCCTCTACCACTGCCTCCAGATTTTGAAATTTCTATAGCATTGGCATTGTTAGTGCTGGGCATAGAAATATACATGGCTTTACCTGTTCCATTAGCGAAAATATTGACCGCATTATCCGAATTAGTTGAATACACTGAGAACAAATTTCCCGGTGATGGGGTAGCGTAGTTGATAGACACGTGTCCGCCACTGAGTATTCGCATCGCTTCAGAGCCGTTTGTTTTTAAAACAAGATCATTCGCATCGGTAGTTCCAATAAAATTAGTGGTGCTGTTAGTGCCGCTGTTACCCGTCAAGTTCCAAGCACTTCCTCCACCTAAAGCGGAT
>CAZQYO010000427.1:0-2132 GCA_964597415.1 uncultured Chitinophaga sp. | reverse complement strand
TACCCCTTATCAGATTTTCAAAGCAAATAATGCGCTAAATAAAGAACCGGTAACTATAAATAGCCAGGGACGCACGGAGAATGCCCCCTTGAATTTATGGTTAGGTATCGAAATTTCCCCTTTAGTAAAAGACCTGAAAGGGCTTTCCTTCTTTTTCGAAAACAAAAACGATACAGAAAAAGCTCGCTTTTACGATTTGTTAGAAATGTGCCATGCTACCTGTTGCGGACAGAATCTTAACCTGAGCCGAAAAGCACATAGCCATAATGAGGTAAGTCCCACTACATGGAATCTTAATACAGATGTTACCTCAATACTCGAAAACAGAGTGGCAGATTTATACGCTCCCTGCTTTTTGCACGTGGCAGATGCTTGCAGTATAAAAGAAAGTGATTTTGAAATGTATCCTGCCGAGTTGGAGAATTACTACTCACCGGCTCAGTTAGGTGTTTTTAAGAATAAACTGTTATGGGTAAAAATCACTTTCCCCTCCGGTCTTATCAATAAAATTGTTGCTGACATACAAGTTTCTATCAACTGCTTTCCGGTTATTAACCGCCAGTTGCTGGAGTTCAGCTACCGATTGCAGGATGCCCTGAGTATTATCCCTCTCAGTACCGAAGATACTTTTCTGGATATGGTAAAAATATACTCAGCCGACAGGATGGAGTATAAACTTTTACAACAGGGCACAGGTGGCTATGTGATACGGCAAGGAACAGTGGGAAGGTTCGACACGCGCAATGCCAACGAATTACTGGCATATATGCTTAACCTGCTTCAGGATGAAAGTACGGCATTCAGTTCAATGGGAATTGATATTCTGCAAAACAATATTAAACAGTTAACGCAGCTAATAAATGCTTTGCAGCAACGCATCAATCTCGATGCGCGAAGAAAGGACACAACCACTTATGTAATGGTGCAACCGCAGCAGGGGTTTGAAAATATTTATATAGAGTATTGGGTTACTCAGGGTTCCGAAGCATCGGATATTCGGCAAGGAAGCAGTTTGCAGCTATACACCGGCAGCGGTTTAGTTTCCGAATCGGTTTACATGGTGCGCAATACTTCAAAAGCTGAAGAAAAATTTTCAGCCGCCAAATCTATTCACGCATTTAAATCAGCCTTGCTTTCACGCGGAAGAATAGGTACCGAGCAAGATATTCGTTTTGCCTGCTTAGCCGAATTGGGAACTTCACTCGAGCATCTCGAAATCAAAACATCTTTTCTCAAGTCGCGCAATAAGGGGCAGGGCTTTCAAAAGATTATTGCCGTTGAATTAGTGCCTTCTCTCTCTGCCCGCGAATCGCTGGATTGGGATTATGCCTGCAGCAAATTAGAACTAAAACTGCGCCAGCAAAGCATCCAGATTATTCCTATCCATGTCCGCCTAAAACAAAACTGAATTGAACGACTACGATACAATAGCTGCTTTACTCAATCAGTTGCCTTTCGATATAAGAGCCGAAGTGGTGGCTGTTGACTTGTTTGAAAAAGGAATAGACCCCGACCGGATAATTATAAGACCAATAAGCATTTTCCAGCGCAGGTTTAGGAAAGATCTTGCCTCTGCATCAGTGCAGCGAAACAATGTGGGGCAGGAGGAATTGCATGTAGAGATAACCCGCGATGGGGTGTATGATATGTTGCCCGAAGGTATTTTCCACCAACCCAAGTATAAGAAGGGCGAGAGAAACCGCACCGCTCTTATTTCTGATGTGAAACGAATGCGCGATGAAGAAGCGGCTGCGCGACAGTTTTTTCAGCCCATGGAAAATGAATTGTTTCGTTTGCGGGCTGAGGTGGAACGCGCAGAGCGGAAGTTATTCTTAGACTTAGAGGAAAGCAATACTAACAATTTGTTGATTAATTTCTGGGATCTTCGCGATTACCGTTCATATCCCACCTTGCCCTTTTTAGTGCGACTGCTACCCATTATGTACCGGCTTACCGGTAAATTGGAGCAAATAAATGTTTGCTACCAATTACTGTTGGGAGTGCCGGTGAGTATAAAAGTAGTGAATACATTTGAAAGCATAGAAACTAACATGGAGGGATGGAAGATGAGCCACCATGCTTTAGGATTTGAAACCGTGCTCGGCACTCAAGTAATGAACGACCTGCCTTCC
>CAZQYO010000426.1:0-2143 GCA_964597415.1 uncultured Chitinophaga sp. | reverse complement strand
TTGTTACTCTTTTAATGTAATACCAAACAAAAGTTTTGTCAAGGGGAGAGGGAGAGATTTTTTCAAGAGTCGGTAGCGACCCTTTCACAACATACTACTTCTGAATGATATACGCTCGACAAAATGCCCTACAAAAAATTCTTTGCTGAAATCCATTCTTTTATATTTAGCCTTCCTAAAAAATCCTAATCGGATGAAGAAAATATACTTTCTATTCTCGCTGCTGTGTTTCGTTGCTACAGTCAGCTCTCAGCAAATCACTTTCCGCACCAGTTACGACATCGCCTTATTAGATATACCGGGCAGTGTGATCCAGAATCCGCAGAGCAATTACATATTGGCAGGAACCAATACCAGCTTTATTCCCTTGTATGGGAACGTAACACAGTTAGATACCATCGGCAATGTGATGTGGAGCAAAGGATATTCAGCCGGCTCTATCGCCACCGATTTGTGGGACATAAAAAATGTAAGCAGTGGGGGTTATATCGCCACCGGCTCCACCGGCTCCGGATTGTTGCTAATGCGCTTAGATGCTATGGGGTTAGTCACCTGGGCAAATAAATACAGCGTATCGGGCAGTACAGATGAGCATGGACAAAGAGTAATTGAGTCATCGGATGGGGGGTTTGTAGTTGCAGGATACGTATATAAAGCCGATCCGGATGGAGGTGGCCCACTCGCTCGTCAGGATTCGGCCAATTTGTTTTGCATGAAGGTCAATAGTGCCGGAGCGTTGCAATGGGCCAAAGTGTTTTTTGTTTCTACCAGTTTTATTAATGACCACATGTTGAACGATGTGGCCGAAGTGAGCAATGGATATATTTTTACCGGATCAGCAAGCGTATCTAGCGTAGATGATGACGGAGATTACGGTATTGTATTAAAAACAGATGTAAACGGCAACTTTCAATATTTGAAACGATTCGGAAGCACGAGTACAGAAGGGAATGCCGTTGTTCCTCTTAGCAGTACCGAGGTAATGATAACCGGTGATGATAATGGTGCTCCGTATTATTTGCGTTTGAGTGCAGCCGGTGCTGTAAACGGGGGGTATAAATACAGCTTCGGATTTATAAATACAGGAATTCCCTTTAATGGCTATGTCACAAATGACGGACAATTTGCCTTTACAGGAATGTATATCGCTCCCTTTTCATTCACCTTTGCTACCTATATAATGAAGGTGAACTCCACTAATGGAAACGTGCTATTTTCCAGAGGATATAATTCCGGTCTTTCTTCCATTTTGGCAGAAGGGACTCAGGCTCGAGATTCGGGATATATAGCGGTAATGACTGCTCAACAAATGACCGGCTTCAACTATCATATTGTAAAGACCGATAAGAACGGCTTTATGAATAATGTAAATTGTGATACGATAATTGTAACTAACCCCAGCAAAAGCAGTTACTTCCCTGGGCTTACCGCACTTTCAGATATTGAAATCAGCGGAGCAAGCACTTCTGTCGTCAACGTAATAGAATCTAATCTAAATCCCACACAAACTATAGAATGTATTAATGTGCCTTGTACACCTCCTGCTGCACCTACGGTTACTGCTACGCCTCCCGCTATCTGTGCAGGGCAGTCCAGTAATATTACGGCCAGCGGCTCGGGTAGCGTTGATTATAACGTATATACGCAAGCAACTGGCGGCACCTCTATAGGATTGGCTCCCATTAACGTATCACCCACCACTACCACTACTTATTATGTAGAAGCTACTCCTAAGGCAACTCCCGGTTGCTTCAGCAGCAGAACTCCGGTAATGATAACGGTGAACCAGCCTCCTGCAACTATTGGTAGCATCAGCGGCTCCATTAATCCATGTCCGGGTTCGCAATCGTATTCAATTAGTGCGGTAACCGGAGCTACCTCTTACACTTGGTCTGTTTCAGGTGGTAACTCCATTAGTAGCGGACAAGGAACTACAGCCATTAATGTAAACTGGGCAGCAGGAGGCAATTATACCGTATCTGTAACGGCTACCAACTCATGCGGCAGCACTAACAAAACATTATCAGTAACTGTGCAAGCAGGATCTCCGGCAGCGGTTGGGGTTATCACGGGGAATGCTTCCCCCTGCCCCGGCAGTCAGACTTATACTATCAGTTCTGTAGCGAATGCTTCTACTTATACA
>CAZQYO010000425.1:1606-2158 GCA_964597415.1 uncultured Chitinophaga sp. | reverse complement strand
TACTTTGTTTCTTTATGTTAAACCAAAGGTAGTTTTGCGCCTCCCGGCCGATCCCATTTTATCCGTACTGGCTATTACCCCAAACCCGCTTCTCAGTTCATCTACCCAGATATCATAGCTCGCCATGAATGTATTAAAAGCCTGCGGAAGGTTGGGCCACTGAATGCGGTTATTCACCACCAATCTTTGCTGAGGTGTGATGCCGGTAAAACCGGGATTGAGGTATAACGGTGCCTGATAGTATTGAGAGAATTGAGGATCTTGAGCAGATGCTGCAAAAGAGCTGACACAAATACAAAATACGACCCAAATACTTTTCATCTTCTCAAATATAATAGCTTTTAACGGATCAAAGTAACGTCACCCACTTGTGTAGCTCGCTGTTGATCTGACAACCGAAGGGTAAGCTTATACACATACACACCCGCATGCATCAGCCTGCCATTTTGGTCATAGCCATCCCAACCCACCGTTTGATTATTGCTTTCAAAAATAAGATTACCCCAACGATCATAAATCTGTAGGTTGAATTCTTCCACACCTTTTACCTTA
>CAZQYO010000425.1:1157-1562 GCA_964597415.1 uncultured Chitinophaga sp. | reverse complement strand
TTGGCATCATTGGTACCACCGGATATGCCTCCGCTCGGGCCGGCTGTGCTGGGAGTAAACGCGTTGGGTATTTTATCCACCCCACCTTGTTTGGCCAGTATTTTTTGTTGTGATGTATCGCGGCAGATGATACCACCCCCGTGGTCGTTTGATGCAATGAGTGAAATCGTAAATACTCCGGGGAACTTATAGGTATACGTTGGTTCAAAGTCGGTTGAATTATTTCCATCTCCAAACTCCCAATTAAATGCAGTTGCACCAAAACTGTTGTTGATTAACTTCATTGGAGTATCGGGCACATAAACCGTGGGTGGATTTGCCAAAAATACAGCCTGCGGTTTATCGTACACTATGAATGGTCCTTGCACCAACGTATTATGTTGGCCTGTTTTTGAATACACGGCC
>CAZQYO010000425.1:0-1068 GCA_964597415.1 uncultured Chitinophaga sp. | reverse complement strand
GATATGTAGTATTCACCGGGTTGTGTAATCGTGAATACCGGAAGTGGTGCCGTGGACTGGCCAACAATATTATTATTCTTATCAG
The DNA here is from genome assembly GCA_964597415.1 of uncultured Chitinophaga sp. Taxonomy (GTDB): domain Bacteria; phylum Bacteroidota; class Bacteroidia; order Chitinophagales; family LD1; genus Bog-950. Next base: position 983 of record CAZQYO010000425.1, on the reverse strand, counting down.
TTACCTGCCAATTGCTTTCATCTCCACCCGAAGTATTTTGTGTAACCGTCAACGATGAGGGGAAACATGCAGCAGGAGGTGTTGCTTGAAACGCTGCCACAACAGGTGCCACCAGAATATTAATGGTTTGAGTGGTCATCTTAGCTGAGCAAGAAAGCCCTGCCGCATTGGGTGATAAGTTCGTAACTGTCAGTGATATTATTTTTCTTCCCGGTGAGGAATAATTGACGGAGAAATTGGGGCCTATGTTATTAACTGAATCCGGTGCTGAATCTACGCCAAAATTCCACACATAACTGTACTGAGCAGCATCTTGCGGAGTAGAGGTATTGGTAAACGTAACTGTAGAATTTCCGCCTGAAAACTGTGGAACTGTACCCACTGTAAACGCTGCCGTTAATTGAGGAAACACATTGTAGATGACTTGGCCAGTCAATGATTGAGGGCACCCTAAGTTGTCTTTCATGGACACTAAGTTATACGTAGTATTAGTGGTAGGGCTAATCGGTATAGCTTTAAAATTAGATACCTTGGTTAGTGTCACATTACTTCCGTCATTATAAACTAATGTAAATGGAGCCTGGCCATTTAACTGCACCTGCAAAAAGTCTTTCGTGCCTGCACAAATATTATTGACCGGATCATTTAAAAATTTCGCCTTCAATTGAGCTCCAGCCTGAATGTTTACCGTTTTTTGCAAGCCCGGGCAAAACGTAGGTGCCGGACCAGTAGGCGTAATGTAGTAGCCAAAACTATCGGATGAAAAACTTAAAGTGTCGCTTACTGCCGCTATACTTATTGCTGCCGAAGAGTTAGCACCCGCTCCGGAGGCCGATCCGGATAGAGGAACTCCCGAATTATTAGGATCCACCGTCCAGGCATAGTTCACTCCCGTTACCGCACTTGTTAACGGTATATTCAAGGGTGCACCATAACAAACTACTTGTGTTGCGGGCAAAGCCAAAATAGTAGGGGTGGGATTA
>CAZQYO010000424.1:0-2162 GCA_964597415.1 uncultured Chitinophaga sp. | reverse complement strand
TTCTACCTTAACTTGTTGGATGCCCGGGGAGGTAGGTTGCAGCTCTGTAGGCCCCATTACCAGCACTACTTCATGCCCGGCTTTTGCAAACTCTTCGGCTATAGCAATACCCATTTTCCCGGAAGAGCGGTTGCCAATAAAGCGCACCGGGTCAATCGGTTCATAAGTGGGTCCTGCGGTAATAAGAATTTTCATTTGCAGCCGATCGGGTTGGTGATGTGCAAGCATGGTAAGTGCCAATCTTTCACTCGAAGACGAATGTAAAAAAGAAGCGCAAACTTTACTGAATTTCACAGCCCATTGCTGAACGGACTCCTCTCAGAAAGAAGCGTGTGAAATATGTTTAAAACTCAACTAAACGTGGAGGCAACCATCTTTGTCGGGAAATACTCTTCCAACCAATAATTTTTTATACTTTGGTTTGAAATAATTAAAATAGACTCAACTCTCCCACAGCATGAATAAATTTTTACTACTCCTTTCACTCTCATTTTCATACACCTTTCTTAACTCACAGTGTGTTACAAATGTAGATTTCAATACTTGGATAAAAGGTGGGCAGCCCGGCAACGGCAACTGGGTAGTCCAGGGCGGAGGCACGCAAGTTCACCAAACAATTAACGGAGACCCCACCTTCTATCTTTCGCCTTTTGATTTAATGAATGTACACCTTACCGGTAATTTCAAAAGCACTGATAACGATAATGATTGGATGGGATTTGTTTTCAGCTATCTGAACCCTATGGGAGCAACTGACAGTTTTGACTGTTGGCTATTTGACTGGAAACAAGAGCAGCAGGGAGCTGCTTCCAGCGGCAAATCACTCTGCCGAGCGGATGGCGTTATCCCTCCCGGGATGTATAATACTACTTTTTGGGATCATCAAAACACACCTGCATTTACAGTGGTACAAAACACTTTTGGAAGTGCCGGATGGGTACAGGGATACAACCACGCATTTGAGCTATATTTAACTTACACCAGAGCTATAATTTATGTGGACGGTGTAATGGTATTTGATCAGCAAGATTGCTTTCATCCCGGAAGATTTGGATTTTATAATTATTCTCAGCAGGATTGTTATTACAGCAATTTTCAGTACGATTTGTATGTTGACTTTAATGTGCCACAACAAATCTGTTTAGGAGATTCTGTAGATATCAAATTTGTAAATCAATGTGCCAATGGAGTCTTGAACAGCTATCAGAGTGTCACTTGGAATTTTGGTGACGGAACTACCATAACTAATAACAACCCAACTTTTGCCAATGTGAATGTGCAACACGTTTATACCCAGCCGGGGAATTATACCATCAGTTTGTCAGTAGTAGATATAAACGGATGCGCCTCTACCAAGTCACATGTAGTGCAAGTGGGAAGTCCCATTGTACTCAGCCCTACTTTAACACAACCGCTTTGTAATGGAGGTAGCAATGGTGGTTTGTCGGTAGCCGCATCGGGAGGATTTGGCAACTATACCTATAGTTGGAACGGAGGAAATATTGTTGGGCCTGCCTATGTGGGAGCCACTGCCGGCACCTATACGGTGACAGCTACAGATGGTATATGCGTTACCTCCGCTCAGTACACCCTTAACCAACCTCCACCTCTAACCGCTTCGGTCACTTCTTCTGATGCAAGTTGTAATCAAAATAATGGTACCGCTTCTATCAGTATTTCCGGAGGAACTCCTCCCTACCAAAATGTCAATTGGGCCGGTATTCCGGGAGCTTCGGTGACCGGTTTAGCTCCGGGTTTCTATATCGCTGATTTTACAGACGCCAATGGGTGTTCTGCTTCCCTCCAATATAATGGCGGCTCATCTGTGTTGCAGTACACCGCCACTATTGCACAATTACCCTGCGGCTATACGCTTACCGCCAGTTCTACCAATCAAATTTGTGCGAATACGAATGATGGCACAGCCACTCTAACGGTAACCGGTGGGGCAGCGCCCATTTCGATAACTTGGAGCAATGGAGGAACCGGAGCCACAATTACCGGACTTCCTTCGGGGAACTATTCGTACAATTACTTGGATGGAAACAATCAACATTTTACGGGTACCGTTACCGTAAATCCCGCCATCCCTATGTTGGTAGATATTACTTCTACAGGCATTTCATGTCCGGGAATTAATGATGGGCAGGCGCTAGCCTCTG
>CAZQYO010000423.1:0-2173 GCA_964597415.1 uncultured Chitinophaga sp. | reverse complement strand
TATTTTCAAGGTATATCAGTGGAATCATTCCACCACACAGAAACCTGACCCATCGGCTATTCAGCTATGCGATTATTGCCCTCCGGGCTTTGAATTGACCAAAGAAAACAAATGCAAATTAGCCACGCCTTATCAGCAATATCAATCCTTAGAAAACAAAGGGGTGGGTGGGCTTCAAACTTCTTTGCCTCCGGTGCGCGATGGCTTTAGTCCACAGCAAATTGATTTGGGGCGGTATCTGTTTTTCGATCCGGTTTTATCTGCCGATCATACTTTGTCTTGCGCCAGTTGCCATAGTCCCGACTTGGGTTTGAGCGATGGCAAGCCGCACGGGGTGGGCATCCATAATTCACAACTTACGCGCTCTTCGCCCACTCTTTGGAATGTCGCCTTCCTGCAATCATTTTTTTGGGATGCTCGCGCTAAAACTTTAGAAGAGCAAATGCAGGGTCCTTTCTTTTCCCCCAACGAAATGGGCAACACTCCTGAAAAGTTAGTAGCTACTTTAAATGCTTTGCCGGAGTATAAGCGTCTTTTTTCAGAAGCATTTCCCGAAATTAAAGGAAAGGAAATCACCCTGCATGATGTATGCACGGCCATAGCGGCATTTGAAAGCTCACTCATTTCTCTTAACAGTCGCTACGATCAATATGTGTTTGGCTATCACCAGGCACTCAACGCAAAAGAAATTGAAGGGTTTAATGTCTTCCGCTCGTTTGTGGCGAGATGTTCTGAGTGTCATACCCCACCCCTTTTTACCAATCAACAGTTGGCGGTGTTGGGCACTCCCGAACCGGATGGCTTGCCTTTAGATGTGGGGGCAGAGAAAACCTATAACGATTCGTCCCTTAGGGCCGCCTTTAAAGTGCCTACTCTTCGCAATATTGAAAAAACTGCTCCCTACATGCACTCCGGTGTATTTGCCACCTTACGTGAGGCCGTTGATTTTTACAATAAAGGGCGCGGACATGCAGTGCCTAAAGGGGAGCATTTAAAAATACATTGGCATATTTGGGATCCTAAGCTGACTGATAACGAAATTGATCGCATCGTTGATTTTCTGAAGACCTTAAATGATGAAAGTTTTAAACCAAAGGTTCCTCAAAAACTACCTTCGGGAATTAAAATAGGAAATACCTTAACTGCTACTAACATTAAAACCACCATACCATGAAAAGAGTTTTTAAATTTTTTGGATTTGTAGTTCTTGCCGCCATCATCTTTGGCGCAGGTATTCTTGTGTCGAGGTTCTATATGAGCAATAGAGAAGCCCCACCGGCACCAGCTCCAAAGTTTTTTGAAGGAGCGAAAGACCTTTCGGGCATTAAACAAAATCTAAGCGGAAATATTATTGAAGTGAAGAAGGGTCAGTCTATACAAGAGGCGGTAAACAAAGCCAAGCCGGGCGATTTGATTCGTGTGTTTCCCGGTATCTATCACGAAACGGTTTATATAGATAAGGACAATCTTTCTTTTCAGGGAGTAAAGCAGGAAGATGATTGGGCTACGCTGGATGGGAAAGATACCCTCAATGATGGATTTCTATATTCAGGAAACAGCATTTCTATCGAAGGATTTAAGATTCAGAATTACAAGGGCAACGGGGTGATGGGGCAAAGCGGCAACAACTTTGTGATCAGCAACAACTGGGTGCTGAAAACGGGAGTGTATGGTATTTTCCCCGAATTTGGAAAGAACGGATTGATAGAACACAACATTTTAAGTGGCATTGCTGATGCCGCTATTTATGTGGGCATGTGCGATAATATTGATGTGCGCCACAACGAAGTGTATGAAAGTGTGGCGGGTATTGAAATTGAAAACACACGCCATGCTTTAGTAGAAGATAATTACTGCCATGATAACTCCGGAGGCATTCTCGCTTTTATTACCCCAGGTTTGCCCATCAAAACCTGCTATGATGTGATTATCCGCAACAACTATGTGATGAATAATAATCACAAAAACTTTGCGGCAGCGGGTTCCCTTGTTTCCTACCTGCCTACCGGCACCGGGGTGATTGTGATGGCAGCCGACCGAGTAATTATTGAAAACAACTTTATTATTGGAAACGATAATGTGGGTATTGTCATTACCGATCATAAGTTCTTGGCCAACATTGCGGTAGATCCCGAAAGCGATCCCAATCCCGATAGCTTAGTGATTTTAGACA
>CAZQYO010000422.1:0-2182 GCA_964597415.1 uncultured Chitinophaga sp. | reverse complement strand
AACTTTAAGGTGAACGGTGGACTGCGGGATGTCATTTCTAATAATAGGCATGGCACTTCCACTAATAAAAAATCCGCAGCCTACGCCAAAACCATGTCCATATTCAGATTTGCCGTGCTTATTCTTCCAATCCGATTGTTCAGCCACTTTCTGAATAGATTCGCGGCTGCCATTAGAGGTGATTCGATATTGTCCAACAGTAGTAGTGTTTGAATCGAGAAAGTTTTTCATCCGTAATTCAACCGGATCCATTTTAATTCGATGGGCAATGTCATCTATTAAACTCTCGACAGCAAAACGGGAATTCACTGCACCATGACCGCGCATAGCACCACATTGTGGTTTATTGGTGTACACCCGGTAAGTTCTAAATCCGAGGTTATTAATTTTGTAAGGAGCCTGCAACAACACCCCATTATAATAAGAAGTAACCACTCCGAAACTTCCGTAAGCTCCACCGTCAATGGCAATCTCTGCATCTAACACTTTTAATATTCCCTCATTATCCGCTCCTAACTGAATAGACATTCGGGATGGATGCCGACCGTGATTAGTTAGAAAAACTTCTTCGCGGGACAAGCATACTCGAACCGGTTTGCCGGTTTTGCGGGAAATATGCGCTATGATAATTTCATGAGGAAAGGGATCGCTCTTCCCTCCAAATCCTCCACCCACATAAGGCTTAATAACCCGCACTCTGCTCAATGGCACCTTTAGAGTTTTGGCGAGTGCGCGATGTAAATAATGTGTTACCTGAGTAGAAGTGATAATGGTTAATCCGTTTTCATCCCAATAAGCAGTAGCAGCATGTGGCTCTGTGAAACCGTGGCTGATTCCTTCAAAGTCAAAACTCATTTTTGAAACAATAGCTGCTTTCTTCAATCCTTCATCCTGATTATCAAAACGGAGTTCAGCCTTTTTGTGAACGTTGTTATTGTACTTAGTATGTGCATGAATCTTTTCATTCATTCCAATGTCATTCAACGAATCATCAATGGTCAGAAAAGCCTTAATAGGTTTGTAGTTTACACGAATGAGTTTGCAAGCCTGTGCAGCAATTTCTTCCGTATCGGCAGCTACAGCAGCGACTATTTCACCTATATATCTTGTTTTATCAATAGCTATTGCTGTTTCATCTTGTGAAATGGGCAACACCCCAAAGGTGATTGGAAGTTCGTTACCTTTAACAATGTAGCGCACGCCTTGCAGTTTAGCTGCATCCAGAGAATCAATGCCTACAATTATTGCATGCGGATATATGCTCCTGACAAATTTTACATAAAGTGCGCCCTTAATTTTGTAATCATCCGCATAGTCAGCCATACCCTGCACCTTTTTCAGGGCATCAATAGATGGCCTGCCCACCCCTACTTTACTACCGCTTATCGGTGAGGCAACTTCCAAAGAAGGTTTTTCATTGACATACTCTGCTACTGCTTCAATAATTTTCTTGTACCCGGTGCAACGACAAACGTTTCCCGATAATGAATCTTTAATTTCATCCACTGTGGGATGGGGATTTTTGTGGACAAAATCTAATGCCGTCATTACCATGCCCGGTGTACAGAAACCACATTGAACGGCTCCTTTCTCTACAAACTTTTGTTGTAATCGGTGAGGAGTGCCCTCCTGATCAATGCCTTCGATAGTGGTGATGTGAGCATTTTCAAAACGCATGGCAGGAGTTATACAACTCAGCACCGGCTCATTATTTACCAATATAGTGCAAGCTCCACAACTTCCCTGAGAGCATCCCATTTTTGTTCCGGTTAATCCTATCTTCTCCCGAATTACATTTGCTAGCATTTCGTGAGCTTCTACCAGCACATCAAATCGCTTTCCATTTACAGAAAAAGTTACCGGCTTCATAGTATTGGCTTAAATGTTCTCTATCACTCGTTTCAGTTTTGCCTGCACTTCTTCAGCAATACTTCCAAGATCATCGTTTTTTACTGCCATCATAGAAGCAGCCGGATTAACAGCGCTCACTTCTACTTTCCCATTCTCATGTTCCTGTACAATCACATTACAAGGTAACATGGTGCCAATTTTATCTTCTGCACTCAAAGCTTTATAAGCAAAATGAGGGTTACAGGCACCCAAAATTTTGTATCTTCTAAAGTCAACATCAATTTTCTTTTTCAAGGTTAAGAGAAGTAGACCCGATTCTAAGAGTAGAAAT
>CAZQYO010000421.1:0-2194 GCA_964597415.1 uncultured Chitinophaga sp. | reverse complement strand
TTGTTTGCCGTAGGATTGATAATCGGGAACTAATGGCTGCTTTCTATACAAGATCCCCCACTCTCCTCTTGTACTGCCAAGATGCTTTCGGCTATGTGAAGTCTGCTACTCTCCCCCACAATGCTCCGGCACCGCCATCTATGGTAGCACCTGCCCAGCTTGAGAGCCGGCCTATACTTCCCTGACTTCTGCCCGCTTGTTTCATAGTGTTGATTGCCATACATAGTTTGTTGATTTCTACTTAGTTATTGTTAGATACCTATACAAATTATTCCATTTTATACAGTAATTCATAAGATATTCTGATGAATCAGTCCATTTCTGATAATTCTGAGAAAGAGATTTAAGCAAATCACTTGATTTGTTACGGTACCTCGTAAGGTATTCAAGCAAATCACTTGATTTGTTGTAGTTCCTCATTAGGTATTAATACAAAACTCGAATTTCGTTATACTCGTTTGTGATGGTAAGTGCCAAGCCGATCTTACCATTGAGGTATCGAAGTATAATGGGGGCAGTGGCTCGCTATTTCTGTGAGGACGGTAAGCGGGACTTTGCAGTACTGTTTCATTCCTTGCATTTTTCAACTAAATCTTAGTAGGATATATTAAACTGTACAACCCCACCTTATCTACCTTATGGAAATTTATCAGGAATCATTGCATGGATTTTGCGATAAGGTAGATGAACCGCGTAGTTTATTTCTACTAAGGTTTAAAATGCAAAAGCGGCATGGGCAAATACTCCATTGCCGCAATTACTCTCCCTTCAATTTCTTTTCGCTTGAAATCGCTTTTAAAAAGGGATGTGGAACAGAGAGGAAATCACGCGAAACGGAAACGAAGTACGAATACAGTTCATTCAATTCCTTCAACTTCTTCTTTCGGTCGTGCGCAGTAGAGGCATCCAAACACTTTTTGTGAGTTTCTGATCCAATCTCTTTATCCACAGCATTGCTTTCAACCGTATCCAAATCACCGGCCACATATCGCTTTTTATCCCACGTCCGATAGTTGAAAAAGATTTTCATTTCATTTAGTTTACAGCCATGAACTAACTATCTCCAACAGCCATTTCCTCTAAAAGTTTTCGCATAAGGAACTATTGGCAAATTCATCTTAGGTATGTTTTGCGCTCCTTGCGAAAGCCTCAGCGCAGACGGCAATAAAAGAGGGGAGTGGAAAGAAAGAGGTTTGCCCTTTACAATAAAAACAAAGCAATGTCCGTTCCGATTCTATATTATTCATCAGATGAAGAACTGCTACCTCACCAAAACCAAGCCTTATGAATCACATCCGCTGGCTGGCAGTTCTGCTGTGTGTATGGCTGTCCGTCCTTTCTCTCCGCGCAGAGAAAAAAACAAACATTGATTCGCTCCGCGCTGCGCGCTATCCCAATACGGCAGGGAGTTTTTCGGCAGGCTTGCGGAACACCGTCAGTCTTTTCAATCATGGCAACCCAAAGGAGATAGGCACAGGCATTGGGGCGCATTTACGCCTTCAGGTGGTAGATAGAGTAAACACCGAATGGTTTTTTGATTTCCTTCCGGCAAATGTGTTTAACCGGGCACATCGCTTAGATTACCATATCGGGTGGAGCGTGATGTTTTATCTGATTCGCACCCATGGTTTTCAGCGCAAATTCACTCCTTATGTGCTGGCAGGGCATTGTTTCGATTACACTTACATCCGGCTGAATGGAGCAGATGCGCCACCGGGGAAAAAGCGTTTTAGCTCTGCCGTGCAGGCGGGTATCGGTTGCCATTACAACATCACTCCCCGCTTTGATTTGTCGCTAACCACTCAATACATGTTTCATCTGGGAAAGGAATTACATGCCGAGCAGCAAGAGGATGGCTCGGTAGAAATTGAAGAACACAAACATGCCGGATGGGAAGGGCACTTATTAATCAGCCTTAGTTTAAACTATAAAATCGCACAGCTATGGAACCCCAAAAGAAAATAATAGGATCGCTGCTGCTGCTCTCTATCGCAGTGAGCTTACAGGCGCAGGATACGTCAAAACTAAAAATATGGGAAGAGCGGAAAGGCTGTTTCCGCGCCCAGGGAAACCTGACGGCCAGCTATCTGTTTCAACAAAAACAAGTGGGCGCGTATGTGACTGGCGACTGCGACTTGTTATTTGACAACCGTGTTTCCTTTAAAGGGAAAGTATGGGTCTTGTTTGCCACAAC
>CAZQYO010000420.1:0-2214 GCA_964597415.1 uncultured Chitinophaga sp. | reverse complement strand
CACGATGCCCCTATATTGCAATGTCCGATGAATTTGATAGCCAACTCTCCTGATGGCAATCCGGTAAAGTTGGATTACCCCAAAATAAACATGTGGGACAACTGCCCGAACGCACAATTGAAGTTAACGAAGGGGCTTATGAGTGGTGCCGGTTTTCCGGTAGGCACTACTCATGTAACCTACACCGCCACCGATGCCAGCGGCAATAGTAGCGAGTGTAGTTTTTCAGTCACTGTCAATAAAGTGTCATCATCTGTAAAAAATACAAATGAGCCAGCGGTCAACAACAACTTAAATAAAAATGTCAATCCTCCAACCAAGAAGACTGGCGAAGCAACCGAACTGAGCATGAATTGCCAGACCGACATTTTCAAGGACAGCGAAAAGGGAAAGTGTGGGGTAGAAGTGGATTACAAAGCTCCTAACATTCGCAATTCACCGAAAGCTAAAACCATACAAACGTCCGGATTACCAAGCGGCTCCTTTTTCCCGATTGGGATTACCGTAAATACTTTCGTTGCTTCTGACTTATCGGGCACAAGTGAGGATTGTGTTTTTAATGTGCACGTAAAAGATTCTGAACTGCCCGCCATCAACTGTCCGGGTGATTCTATCATTATTTTAAACCCCGGAAGGCGTGGAGTTATCTTCCATTATGCTATACCAAAGGCTACCGATAACTGCTCCATTGATTCGATTATTCAAACAGAAGGTTCAGTGAGTGGCTGCTTTTTACCGGTAGGAGTTCATCGCTTTGCTTTTGAAGCAAAAGATCCAACAGGGAATGTGGCTCGTTGTTCTTTTTTGGTGACAGTAGAATCAAGCCCCGAAACCAACACCGGCAAGGCTCCTACATTTATAGACGAAAACCTGAATATTGGCGATGACACCATCACCTACGAACATAAAATTGAAACCAACAATTGCTTACTGACTATATATATGTATGATGATGGGGAGGAGGATAATGATACGGTCTCCATTGTATTTAATAACCAGGTAATTGTAAACAGAGAAATGATACGACTGAAAGAAAACGGTGCTATCAAACGTTTTATCTCCCTTATATCAGGTACCGAAAACTACATAGCGGCTAAAGCTTGGAACACCGGTAAATATGGATTGAATACGCTCAAGATAGATGTGTATGAGGGCTATATAGATAATGACAAGAAAGAACTTAGAGGAAAAAAGCCAATACTATCTAAGGTGCTCCACTCCCGCCCCGGTGCTGCCGGTGGCATTATTTTAAAGTGTAAGTGGTAAGCCCATTTTTATCAAGGCAAAATAACTTTTAAAAGTCCTATATCAGAATTATGAATGCGGTATTTAATTCTTGGAGTACAGATAGGTTGCTGTTTCCCATCTTTCGCAGTCCGTGTTGTTTACAAGCGGGATAACCCTTTTTAATTCCCTGTATTTTGCCGCCAAAACACTTTACTTATGCTGCGTTACAAAATTCATTCCCTTCATCTCCTTTCGGCATCAGCCGGTTTGCATTACTTTTAGCTTGCAATTGTCTGGGTAACTTGCTTTAGTTGAAATAAGGAATTATGTATAGGCATTTTATACCTACTTAGCGGGTAGCTTACCCATACTGTATGCCCATATTATCCCTTATAAGGTTCTGCTTTAATATGCAGTAGGCACTAAGCACCTAATTCCATTAGAATTATTCTCGCTCAAAGAAACCTGCTTTTAGACATTGAACAGGAAGTGCATAATATCGCCATCCTTTACCTCGTATTCCTTCCCCTCCGAACGAAGTTTACCTGCCGAACGGCAAGCTGCTTCGGATTTGTAATGCACAAAATCATCGTAGGCCATCACTTCCGCACGAATAAATCCGCGTTCAAAATCGGAGTGAATGACCCCTGCTGCTTGTGGTGCTTTATCTCCTTTATGTATGGTCCAAGCGCGGACCTCTTTTACGCCTGCGGTAAAATAAGTTTGCAGGCTCAGAAGATGGTAAGCGGCAGTGATCAAACGATTAAGTCCGGACTCGTGCAGCCCCAATTCATTTAAAAACATATCGCGTTCTTCGGCAGTTTCCATTACCGCAATATCGGCTTCTATGGCGGCACTTATAATCACCACTTCGGCATTCTCTCCCACTACTGCTTTGCGGACTTCTTCTACATAATGATTACCGCTCACTACGCTGGCTTCATCCACATTGCAACAATAAATAACAGGTTTGGCGGTAAGCAACTG
>CAZQYO010000419.1:0-2215 GCA_964597415.1 uncultured Chitinophaga sp. | reverse complement strand
TTACTTCACCGTGATGGCCAGCATCTTAGCCGCAGGCGGGCCGCCGGTGCCATCGCAAGCGGTGCATTTGGTAAAAGTGGGAGCGGTATTGATGGTGTGCGTCTCGTACACAGGTGTACGGGTTACGCTCACAGTGCCACTCACAATGGAGCTGTTGCGGGTTTCGATATAGCGCCCGGTGGCTACCTGGTAGGTATAACCACCGCCGGACTTGATCCAACCATCGCCGTGGCATACTTTGCATACATCACGGTGGTATTCAAAATCGAAATTGTAGTCCCTGTTCATAAATACATAATGATAACCTGCCTTTAAATCATAAGGGCGCCCATCTGAAGTGGCGACGACAAAATCTTTTCTATCAGGATGATAATAAAAGTCACCCATTTGTAACTCTTCGGGCTGTACCAGCGTGAGCCACGCTGTAGCAGTAGTAGAGGCCACATAAGAATTTCTGGGGTTGATATTGTCTATACCAATGCCACGTACAGTAAACTTTGGCCGCCTGTTGAGCACTGCCCACTGCTGCTGTATCATGGCAAGCTCTGCCTTGTTTTCTTTATCTATCGCCACAGCTCTATCGTATTGCTCTTTTGTCTTGGGGATTAAGTACTCCTGCTGCCAGTGGGGGCTTACTACGGCATAGTTGGTAAAGTCTGTAATAAATGGATACTTTAGCTGGTAATAGGCCTTCAGCGTACTCGGAAACCCGACGTCGGCCCTGTCTTTTTTAGCAGCATTGAGGTAGTGCGACATTGCGAGCATTTTATCGGTTTCCAGTCCATTTTTTTTGTACTTATCCTCAAAAGCCTTGCCGAGATAAAATTCTGACAGGCGATCAAAGTAGGGCACTTTGTATTGCTGTGCCAGGTCAGCTGCCATCGTGTAAAACACAACCGTTGCTTCGGGGTCCTTATCGAGGCGCCTGATGTTGCCCATTTCAAAATAGGCTTCGGTAAGGTTGCTGCAAATGTCTTGTAGTTTTTCTTTGTCTTTTCGTTTCATTTTTTCCAAATCCTTACCGTCGTATTTTTTCAGTTCTTTCGTATTGGCATCAGCTATGGCGTTCCAAAGCCTGAAATCTTCCGCACGTTGCTGCGCTGCCAGCTTTATTTCTTCCTGTGTCATTGCTTCATTTATGATGAGCCGTCTGAAGCCAATGCTCATTTCTCCACTCACGTAAAGACCAAAGTTGCTCAATCCATCAAAGGGTTGGAAAGGTGCGGAAAACAGTAACTGCAGACTGTCTTCCTTAGCAGCATCATAAAAATAGATGCTGTTGCCGCTGCGCCGGATTTCGATAGTATATTCTTTTTTGTTGTTTTGGGGCACAGGCTTTTGCAATATCAGCCTTACTTCGCCTTTATCGTTCCACACGGTGTATTCGGCCAAAGGTTTATCGTAGCGAAAATATAACACCTGCATATTGCGGTAGGGTGCCGAGCCTCCCCAGGCAAAACCTGCGCCGGACACGCCGCCGACTGGTTTTTTTATCAGCGTTGCCACTTAGGCAGTAGGTTTACCAAAGATTGGTCCTGTTTGCTGTTGCTAAGTGAGAAGTAACCTCCCTGTGAACTAAGGTAGGTGCGTGAGTCTTCGTTGCTCCAGAGGTTCCAGCCGTTGCGGTTATCGGCAAGAAACCTTTCGTCAATAACGAGACGGGTGGTATCGTTGGGGTCGGCCAGCGGAGAGTAGGTGCGCTGTGCCTGTAATACTATTGTGCTAAAAAGCATAAAGCAGAGCGTGATGATGGCTTTTGATTTCATCAATTCCTTTTTTTGAAAAGTTATTTTAATTACTGTTTTCTTAATTCTGCTAGTACGGTATTCTATATGTCAAAGTTCGATTTGTTTTGCACCGTTGTCAATATTATTAACCCCTTTAAAAATTTTGGGTGTTTGAGACAGCCCTTGCATTGCTGTAAAAAGCAGCAGAAGAAGAATGCCGGGCATCATGAATTTTGGGTTAATGTGTTTACTGTTTAAAAAGTCAACTTTTTTAAACCAAAATATAAAAAAAACTTTATTTACACAAGCTTATAGTGGGTATTTTTCCTTTATGAAGCCGGGGAATAGATAGCTTATTATGGGTTATTAACCGTATGTTACCCTATTTATTTCTAAGATTCCTAACGCCAAAATACAACGTCGCCAGCCCTACTAGCGCAACTAAACCAGCCGTACCGGTTTTACCAAATGTATTCAGCCACCAATTT
>CAZQYO010000418.1:1587-2215 GCA_964597415.1 uncultured Chitinophaga sp. | reverse complement strand
CTAATTTGGGCAGCTACATAAAAGCTTCCGGCACCTTAGATGTGCCGCCTAATCAATTCATCAGCATCACAGCGCCTTACGGCGGCATCATTAAAAGTACACCGGTAATAGAAGGTAAATATATAAGTAAAGGAGAAGTAATTGCTGTAATTGAAAACCCTGAATTTCTACAAATGCAGCAGGATTATATGGAAAGCAGCAGCCAGTTATCTTTTTTAAAACAAGATATGGCCCGTCAGGAAGAGTTGGTAAAAGAAAATATAGCGGCAAAGAAATCTTTGCAAAGAGCGGGAAGTGAATATAATAGTATGGTTGCGCGTGTAGAAGGATTAAAGTCAAAATTGCGATTGGCCAATATTAATCCGTCCAATGTAAAACCGGGGAACTTTACATCACGTGTGAGCATTCATGCACCTATAAGTGGGTACATCACACATGTTTATTCCAATGTAGGAAAATATGTTGGGCCTAATGAAGTGCTGGCAGATATGGCAAATACAAAAAATATTTTAGTAAAAGTAAAAGTGTTTGAAAAAGATCTTCCCCAGGTAAAAATGAACCAAAGGATACGGTTCAAAGCTACAGGAGATAGTGTGGAACGCATTGCGGAAATATTTTTAATTGGAAA
>CAZQYO010000418.1:0-1577 GCA_964597415.1 uncultured Chitinophaga sp. | reverse complement strand
TCAGGTAAGTGGGCGGTTAGTTAATCCCGCGCCCTCTCTTATTCCTGGCATGTTTATTAATGCCATCATAGAAATTGGCGCTTCTGAAACTACAGCATTACCACAGCAAGCAGTTGTTCAGTCAGGTGGTAGAAATTACATTTTTATTCTGGATGAAGATAAATCAAATGTAGAAGCCAGTGAAAATGCAAAGGGCCGGGATACCACAACCGATAAGCATATAAAATTCAAGAGAATTGAAGTAGGCACAACAGTTACAGAAAATGGTTTTACAGGCGTACTATTACCTTCCAATTTTGATATGGAAAGCAAAGTGGTTACGAAAGGCGCTTATGATCTGCTTTCTAAAATGAACAATACGGAAGAGGAAGAATAGGTAATGAGCTGAATAAAATATAATTAAACCTAATCATTTTAAACCTGCAAAAATGAATATCGAATTTGAACTAATCATTATTCCCAAACTTGTGGTAGCATTTGGTTTAGGGCTATTTATTGGTCTGGACAGAGAGAAACAAGGGAAAGATGCGGGTATAAGAACCTATGCAGCAGTTTGTTTGGGGGCAACCCTGTTTACTACTATTGCGGAAAACATTAATGATGATATTACTTCTATATCGAGAATTGTAGCCAACATCGTAACGGGCATTGGTTTTCTGGGAGCCGGAATTATTTACCGGAACAATGATTCAAAGTCTTCACATGGTTTAACTACGGCAGCTACTGTCTGGTGTACCGCTGCTGTAGGTGTAGCCATAGGGTTAGACATGTTTTTCATTGCTATAACTGCATCTTTAATGATTTATTTTTTGTTGTCGTTAGAACGTAGAAAATGGTACATGCAATGGAAGAATAAGATAAAAAACACGGATAATAATAATGATAAAAATGATTAATAGCAGAGCGTTATTTTAAGTTTCAACGATAACAACTATATTATTTTTTTCACAATTAAATTTTAAAAAATGGAAAACCAGCAAAATAGGAATCACCGGGGCACTAACATGAAGCTTTCATCCAAAGCCTCGTGTGCCAGGCTAAAGGTAAACAGGCATGCCATGAACATCACGGAGTACCTGTCAACGAAGTAGCCTTAATTGCATGTGTCATTTAGTAAATAGTGGCACATGCTTTTTACAACTCTTAGTCATTTTAAAAAAGAATCAATTATGGTACAAATGTTAAGCGAAGACACAAATAATATAATCACCACAAGGACAACGGGTGCCGATGAAAGAGATAAAAACCTAAGCGAAATAATTGATACGATACTCAATAAAAGAGGCATTAATAAATTACAATTAGCTGAACAAATAAATTATTTTTTTTCACCGTTAAATATAATGACAATGGAACATCAACAAAGTGGTCATCACCATTCAGGGCACAAACACGAAGCCCTCATTCAGCAGCTTTTAGCATGTGCTACAGCCTGCGAAAATTGCGCGGCATCCTGCCTTGATGAACAGGATGTAACGTCAATGGCACATTGCATTGAACTCGACCGAGATTGTGCGGAAGTGTGCTTTCTCGGTGCAAAGCTTTTAGTCAGAGACAGCGAGTTTTCTCATGAGTTT
>CAZQYO010000417.1:0-2229 GCA_964597415.1 uncultured Chitinophaga sp. | reverse complement strand
GGAGTCAGTGACTACTTTGCCGAAGATGAGCAGGAGGCTATCAGATTGGCTCGCGAAGTGATGTCGTACCTTAAAAGTCCTCATCAGAAAAATTTTGAGGAAGTAAAAGAACCTCTTTACGATAAGGAAGAAATACTCGGGGCTGTTTCTGCAGATGTTCGAATTCCATTTGACCAACGCGAACTGATTGCCCGCATTGTTGACGGCTCTGAATTTTCAGAATTTAAACCTCTTTTTGGCAATACGCTTATCACCGGATATGCGCATATCAATGGCTATCGGGTAGGGATAATTGCCAACAATGGAGTGCTGTTTTCAGACGCGGCAAACAAGGGTGCTCATTTTATTCAACTCTGCAATCAAAACGATACTCCTCTCCTTTTTCTGCAAAATATCACCGGCTTTATGGTGGGAAAAAAATACGAAGAAGAGGGAATTATAAAGCACGGAGCCAAAATGATAAATGCCGTGAGTAATAGCACTGTTCCCGCCATTACCATTATTACCGGAGCAAGTTATGGCGCGGGCAATTATGCGATGTGCGGAAGGGCGTATAAGCCACGGTTCTTATTTTCCTACCCCAATTCAAAAATTGCCGTTATGGGGTCGGAACAATTAGCCGGAGTGATGCAAATAATAGGTCATTCCGCTGCCGAAAAATCAGGGACTGCTTATGACGAGGAACAAGGTCGGCAAATGGCTCAGTACATGGTAAAGGAAGCCGATACGCAAAGCAGTGCATGGTATGCTTCCGGCCAGTTATGGGATGATGGGGTCATAGATCCGCGCGAAACAAGAAACTACCTGAAACTGTGCATGGAGGTGATTCATCACAGCGAGTTTTATGGCGCGGAAGGTTTTGGGGTATTCAGGATGTGATAGAATCATTGAAAAAACGAAGTTAGAGATAGCGAAATGAGGGAAATAAATAAAATACTAATTGCCAATAGAGGCGAAATTGCCATCCGGATTATGGGTACGCTTCATAGCCTGGGAATTTCGAGTGTTGCCGTATTCTCAGATGCCGACAAGGATTCTTTATACACGAAGTTTGCAGATGAAGCCATTGCCATTGGAGGCCATGCAGCTGTTGAGAGTTATTTGGATCAGGATAAAATAATAGCGGCTGCAAAAAAGAGCGGAGCAGATGCCATTCATCCGGGATACGGGTTTCTGTCAGAGAATGCCGGCTTCGCCAAGCGATGCAGAGAGGAAGGCATTATTTTTATTGGCCCTACGCCTGAAGTGATTGAAATGCTCGGCAGCAAAGCGGCTGCAAAAGAAATAATGCGCAATGCCGGAGTGCCGGTAGTTCCCGGCTATGAGGGGGAAGATCAATCCGCAGGTCGTTTTAAGTACGAGGCCGGTGAAATTGGTTTTCCGGTATTACTCAAAGCCTCTGCCGGTGGCGGTGGCAGAGGAATGCGTATTGTACATAACGAAAGCGAGTTAGAGAGTGCGGTTGAAGCGGCTACCCGCGAAGCAGAAAAAAGTTTTGGGGATGGAAAACTTTTGATGGAAAAATATTTCCCCCGTGCAAAGCATATCGAATTTCAAATTTTCGGGGATGAGCAGGGCAACTACATTCAGCTCTTTGACAGAGAGTGCTCCATGCAAAGGCGCTATCAGAAAGTAATTGAAGAATCGCCCTCCCCTTCCCTTTCGGAAGAACTCAGGAGCGAAATGAGCCATGCCGCACTATCAGCAGCACAGGCAGTGAATTACACCAGTGCCGGTACCGTTGAATTTCTGTTAGATGAACACGGAAATTATTTCTTTTTAGAAGTAAATACCCGTTTACAGGTAGAGCATCCTATAACAGAAATGACTGTGGGGGTAGATATGGTCAGTATGCAAGTGGACGTAGCAAAAGGATTGCCGTTGCAAATTAAACAGGAAGAATTAAGTCAGTATGGACATTCTATTGAGTGTCGGATTTGTGCTGAAGACCCGGAGAATAACTTCATGCCCTCTACCGGCACCATTCTATTATGGCAAGAGCCTTCCTCTATGTTTCTCCGCTTCGATAAGGGAGTTATTACGGGAAGCCGGATAGAGGTACATTACGATTCAATGATAGCCAAAGCAATCTCATCTGGGGAAGATCGAAAAGGAGCCATAGCGCAAATGAAGAGTGCTTTGAGTAATACAGTGGCATTGGGAATTACCACCAATATTGACTTTCTGAAAGATCTGCTGGCTACACCTGAATTTGAAGATGGCAGTTAT